>NZ_BSPB01000043.1:0-31041 GCF_030160815.1 Hydrogenophaga electricum
GGCGCCGGGCGCCACGGCCGCGCGCGCCAGCGCCAGCCGCACGAGTTCCCCGCCGGAAAGGCCGGCGCCGCCCTCGCCCAGACCGCCCTCGGGCATCGCCCCGGCCACCGTCTCCAGATGGGCAAACCGCAGCGCCTGGGCCACCGCTTCTCGGGTGGCACCGGGGCGCTGCAAGGCCACGTTGTCGCGCACCGTGCCGGCAAACACGTGGGGCCGCTGCCCGATCCAGGCCATGCCCTCGCGCAGGCCAGGTGCGTGTTCGTCCGTCATCGGCACACCACCGACGCGCACCTCGCCCGCCGTCAGCGGCAGCAGGCCGGCCAGTGCCGCCAGCAACGTGGTCTTGCCCGCACCGCTGGGGCCCACCAGGGCCACATGCTCGCCGGCGCGCACCTGCAGGCTGGCGCCGCGGAACACCACCGCTCCGTCGCCATAGGCCAGCGTCGCGTTGAGCACCTCCACATCGGGAGGCAGCGGGCGCGCACCGCTGGACGCCGAAGCGGCAGGCGCCAGAGCGCCGGGCAAGGCCAGGCCGGGCTGCGCCAGTTGCGCGAGCGAGGCCAGCGCGGCCTCGCCAGCGGCGCGGTCGTGCCAAGCGGCAGCCAGATCGCGCAGGGGTTCAAAAAACGCGGGCGCTAGCATCAGGATGAACAAGCCCTCGCCCAGGCTCAGGCGTGCGCCCCAGGCACCCCCCGGAATCTGGCCGAGCAGGTGAAAACCCACATACACCGCCACCAGCGCCACCGCCAGCGCCGAAAACAGCTCCAGCGAGGCCGACGAAAGGAAAGCGATGCGCAGCACGCGCAGGGTGCGCACCCGCAGCAATTCGGCCGCCGCGCGCAGGCGCAGCGCGGTCGCGTCGACCGCGCCCAGCGAACGCAGCGTGGACAGGCCACGCAGGCGATCGAGCAGCAGCCCGTTCATCTGGCCCAGCGCCACCATCTGCGCTTCGCTCGCGGCCTGGGCGCGCCAGCCGATGATCGCCATGAACAGCGGGATCAGGGGCATCGCCAGCACCAGGATCAGCGCCGCCACCCACGAGAACCAGGCCACCAGCCCCGCGATGACCAGCGGCACCCACCGCACCCGCCAGCGCGCCGGCTGGAAACGCACCAGCCAGGTCACGACCGCCTCGGCCTGCTCACCAAGCACGCTGGCCGCCAGGCCCGAGGCGGGCCGGTTCCGGTCCAGTGGCGACCGGCTCGCGAGCGCCCGCACGGCCTCGGCCCGCAGCCCATGGACAAAATCGCGCGCCTGGTCGAACACCCGGCGCGCGCCCCAGGCCTCCAGCGTGGCACGCACCAGCCCCAGCAACAGCAGGCCCAGCGCCGGCCCCCACACGGCATCCAGCGCACCGCCATCGGCCAGCCGCTGCACCGCCAGCGCGAGCAAGGCCGCCTGCGGTACCCACAGCAAAGCGGCAGCACCCTGGGCAGAAGCACCCGGCCCCATGGCAGGCGCCTCGGGTTGCGGGAGGGGAAGAGGATCGGAGACCAAAGAACGGCTTTCTGTGAAAGGCAGCAGGCGCAGGGGGGCGGAGAAGAACGGGAAGGGGCCGGCACCATCGCGCCCGCACACGCACTCCCGGGGGGGGATGCGGCGGGGTGAGTGGTCAGCAGGCAGTAGGGGGCGCGCGGCTCGGATGGGATAGCGCGACCACCTTGGTGCGCCCAGGCCCGGCCTTGTACGGCGGACACCCCTCGGCGCCAGCGACAGCCATCCGCCACGCCAAGGCCGGCGGTGGCACGGTGGCGGGCGAGTCCTGCTGGAGGCGGCAGTAGGTGCAGAGGTCCGTAGCGAACTGGTGGGGTCCGGCATCCCCCGGGCCCAGGGTGTCCAGAGCCACCTGCCGGACACCCGGACTCTCGCAAACATCCACCCACACCGTGGCGGCGCGGGCCGGCAGCAGTGCCGCCAGCAGCGGCATGGCCATCCCCCAGATTACAGCCAGCAGCGTGAGCTGGATTACCCGGCGGCGATAGCGGCCCATGATCAGCACGGCATGCCTCCCTCGCCGCGAAACAACACACGCCCCCGCCGTCCGGGAACGGGCCGGGCGGCAGGCATCAACCGCTGTGAGCAATAAGAGGAAAAATTGGGCATCCGAATTTTCAATAATTTCTGAAAATTGAGGAAATTATGGATCTGGAAACGGGCACTGACCATCCCCCTTCATCGGCTGGGGTTTTGACGCAGCGAGCTGTCGCGCCCGAGTCACACGACCGGCATTGACAAGCATCAAGCCCCCTCCATCCGCCATCGCACGCCGGGGCTCGGTAGTCCATGCAGGTCACCGCCCGTTTCGGCACCGGCGGCGGTCTAGACACTTGACAGATGTCAAAGACCGCAGCCTGCCTGGTGCCCGTGGGTTCTTACCGCCTGTTTGATCCGCATCAAAGGCTGCCTAAAATTCAGGAAACTCTGAAAATCCCAAAAGCCCACCGCATGACCTCGACCATTGAAGCCTTCGTCGTTCACTTCGGTGAAATGGGCAGTCGCTGGGGCATCAATCGCACGGTGGGGCAGATCTACGCCCTGCTCTTCGTCTCGGAAACGCCCCTGAACGCCGACGAGATCGGGATGACGCTGGGCATTTCGCGCTCCAACGTGAGCATGGGCCTCAAGGAGCTCGAAGCCTGGCAACTGGTCACACTGTCACGCAAGACCGGTGACCGCCGGGAGTACTACACCACCCTGGGGAGCGTGTGGGACATCTTCAAGGCGGTGGCCGCGGAGCGCCGTCGCCGCGAGGTCGAGCCCACGCTGAGCATGTTGCGCCAGGCCCTGTTGAGCAAACCGTCTGGCAGCGAGGACCGCTACGCTCTGGAACGCATGCAGGAGATGTACCAGCTTGCCGAACAGGCCAACAACTGGTTCGACGAGTTGCAGCGCCTGTCGCCGGAATCCCTGCAGCAGCTCATGAACCTTGGCAGCAAGGTCCAGAAATTCCTGGTCGTGAAGGAGCGCACTCGGAAGGCGTTGCGGGGCCCGCGTGCCTGAGAACTGGCGAACCGGGCGCCGGCTGCATCGGCGCATAGCTAGGCTGCTTCTGTGGGCCATGATCCTGGGCGCCCTGGCTCCGGCCATCTCCCAAGCCCGCGCAGCGCAGCGGGGTATCGACTGGGTTGACATCTGCACGGATCAGGGTGTCCTGCGCGTCGCCTTACCCGCCGACGACGGCACGCCCACAGCCCCCAAGGCAGCACTCAACGAGCATTGTGGTTATTGCATACTGCAGCACCACACGCCGGTCCTGCCGTCGGCCGCCGCGTTGCTGCCGTTGGCCGGCGCGTTGAATGACCGGGTTCGCGTGGGTGGCGGCCACACCACCGGCTTCAAACGCCTCGAGCGCAAAGCGAATCCCCCACGGGCACCGCCCCGCGCCAGACCTTCTCCCTGAGTCCTGCTTGAGGCCGTCCCACCAGACATGGGATGGGCCTCGCGTCGTCCGTGAACCATTCGGGTCCACGGTCTGGGGTGCTGCGCCATCGCGGCCACGCCCCTGCCCTTTTCATTTTTAGGAGAAACGTATGGACATGCTTGGCATGTACCCGACGTTCTACGTCCCGGCCGTGGGTACGGCCTGGGTTATGGGCATCATCGGCGTGATACACGTCGTGGCGTCCCACACGTCGGTCGGCGCATCGTTTCTGTTTGCGCTGCTGGAAACCAAAGCCTATCGGGAGAACAAGCCGGAGCTGATGAGCTTCATCAAGAAGTACGGCATGTTCCTCCTGGTCTTCTCATACATCATCGGCTCCATCACCGGGCCAGGCATCTGGTACGCCATCACGGTGGCCAGCCCACGCGGCGTGGGGGGCCTGATCCACAACTTCGTCTGGGTCTGGGCGGCCGAGTGGGTCTACTTCACCGTGGAGGTAATCGGCGTCTATGCACTGGTCTACCTGATCGGCAAGGTGGATCCCAAGACGCACCTGAAGCTGACCTGGTCGTTTGCTCTGGCTTCATGGGCCACGATGCTGCTGATCGTCGGCATCCTGTCCTTCATGATGTGGCCGGGCCACGAGAACTGGTACCTCACTGGCTCGACCAACGACGCCTTCTACAACCTCAACTTCTTCGCGCACCTGGGCACGCGCACGGGCTCCATGTTCGTGATGGCTGCGGTCGTGGGCCTCATGGTGGCCAGCCGTATGCAGGATGCGTCGCTGCGCGCCAGCGTGGCCCGCTTCATCGCCCCGGTGGGACTTGTCGGTGGCCTGTTCGCGGTGATGATGTTCCTGTACTACCTGCAGACGCTGCCGAACAACGCCATCGTCATGCTCAACACCCACCTTCTGCCGGTCTATGCCCAGGGCATGGTCGCGGTTTTTGTGGTGTCGACGCTGTGGCTGCTGCTGGCCTGGTGGAAACCGCACCACATCCACACCTCGCTGGCGGTAGCGTTGTTCGCCTTCATTGCGGTGGTGGGCGTCTGGCCCGAAGAGCGCATGCGTGAATCCATGCGCAAGCCGTACGTGGCCGGCCAATACATCTACGGCAACCAAGTGATCGCACGCGACGTACCAGGCAAGGGCATCGAAGGCGAGGTAGACAAGATCGCGGAAAACGGCCTGCTCAAGCTGCACCCGTTCATCCCCGATCGACTGCGAACCGTGACCGACAGCAACCGCCTGGAAGTGGGACGCACGCTGGCGAAGATCGCCTGCGCCAACTGCCATGCGCTGGAATCCGGCGCCCCGCTGCGCAACATCCCGGACAAGTTCCATGGTGCCACGGACGAAGACCTGATCGCCGCGTTCCTGAACGGCCCGCTCAAGCACGGCACCCAGCCCTACATGCCCCGCATCGACCTCCCCGAAGCCGAGGTTCAGGCCATCGCCCACTTCATCGCCACGGTGAACAAGGGCGTGGACATCGACGCGGTTATTGCCGAACAACGCACCTCCGTCGTGGACGCCAGAAAGGACTGACCATGGATATCGGAATCGTCATGAACACCATGCGTGACCCCGCTGGGGTACCCGCGCATCCGGTGCTGTTTCAAGCATTGATGGTCTTCACCTGGGTCTTTCATATCGCCTTTGTGCACCTGACCCTGGGCGCAGCCGGCCTATCGATTTACGCCTTCCACAAACGAGCAGAAAACCCGAATTGGGAAAGGCTGTCCATAGCCATGACCAAGGTGGCCAAGGTAGGCGTGTCGTTGCTGATCGTGTTGGGGGTGGCACCTTTGTTGTTCACACAGGTGATCTACGACCCGCAGTGGTACGCATCCAACGTGCTCTCAGGGCGCTGGACCATCGCATTCATCTTTACGTTGATCGTCGCGTACTGCGCCTGGTTCGTCTTCTACTATGCCAACCACGAAGGCGCGAAGCGGCACATCGGTCTGTACGCTTGGGTAGCACTAGGACTGTTCTGCCTCGACGGTCTGATCATGCATGCACTCTCCTACCAGGCCCTGCTGCCTGACGAATGGATGCGGTGGTATGCGCCCGACGGCATGCTCGACACACGAGGTGCAGCGCTGCACGCCATCCAGTGGCCACGCTACCTGTTCATCATGAGCCTGTCGGTGCCCGCAGTCGGTGTCTATCTGATCGCCTATGCCCACTACTTTGCCGTTCGCGAAGACCGCGAACCGGCCTACCGCTCGTTTGCCGTTGCCCTCGGTCGCCAGATCGCCAGTTGGGGGTTTGTACTGTCGGTCATTCCGTTGCTAGCTTGGCAATTCGCCCACCCAATCGGCTCTGGCCTGTCTCGTCACCCCATCGGCTGGCTCCTGGTGGCAACCGTGCTCGCGCTGGCGGTCTGGGTCCGCCGCTTTCCCCAACGCACCCATGGCTATGCGCCGTTGTCGGCCGGATTGGGGTTACTGGCCCTGTTGGCGGTCTGGCGGGAAGTGATCCGCGTGCAATTGCTGCGCCCTTTCGGCTACGACATCACGAGCTACACGGTTCATGCCGACTGGCCCTCCACCGCGCTGTTTTTTGCCACTCTGCTGGGTGTGGGGGGGCTCGTCGGCGGGTTCTACCTCACGCTGCTGTACCGCTCGGGCCGCGTGCAAGGGATCTACAACGCCGAACCCGGCGTCGCCCGACTCGGCAGCGCCGCCGTCGGCATTCTGGGCCTCTGGATCGCCGTGTTCTTCATCTACGGCATCTGGATCTGGGTCCGCAACAGCTTTCTCTGAATCAGGAGTCCCTACATGACATCAACCACAAACACCGCAATCGCCCTTCTTCTGGTCCTGCTGGTCAGCACCGCTTCCCCAGCCAGGGCGCAATTCAGCGGGGTGGCGACCGACATGGGCGCCGGGCAGAAACGGGCTGCGGTCTGCTTTGCCTGCCACAACGCGAACGGCATCTCGAAAATACCCGGTACTCCACATCTGGCCGGCCAGGAACGCGCTTACCTGGAAGCTGCCTTGCACGCCTACAAGGCAGGCACACGACAGAACCCGACCATGAATGCCATGGCTCAACCCCTGTCGGAGGCCGACATCCGCAACATCGCTGCGTACTACAGCCTGCTGAGCCGGACCCCGGCTCGCTGAGGACTCCTGCGCACGCGCCTTTCGGGGCAGGTGCGCAGGGTCTGAGTCAGGCTCAGGAAACAGCCCGGGTGGTCGCCTCCGCAACGACCGGCGCAGCCACCTGGGGACGCCGTGCGTAGCGCTGGGCCAGCAAGGCGCACACCATCAGCTGCATCTGGTGAAACAGCATCACCGGCAACAGGATCGCGCCCACCTGCGGCGCGGCGAACAGCACCTTGGCCATGGGCGCGCCGCTGGCCAGACTCTTCTTCGAGCCGCAGAACACGATGGTGATTTCATCTTCCGTCGAGAACCCGCGGCGGCGAGCGACCCAGGTGGTCACCGACAGCACCACCGTCAGCAACAGCGCACAGATGAACAGCAGCGCCAGCAGGGTGACGAGCGAGACGTTCCGCCACAGGCCCTCGATCACGGCCGCGCTGAAGGCGGTGTAGACCACCAGCACGATGGAGCCCTGGTCCACCAGCTTGAGCATGGTCGCGTGGCGCTTGACGAAACCGCCGATCCAGGGTCGCAGCAGATGGCCCGCCACGAAAGGGGCGAGCAGTTGCAGGAAGATGCGGCCAATGGAGTCGAGCGAAGCGCCCGCGTTGCCGCCCGGCACCACCACCAGATTGACCAGCAGCGGGGTGATGAACACGCCCAGCAGCGTCGAGGCTGAGGCGCTGCACACGGCCGCCGGGATGTTGCCACGCGCCATGGACGTGAGTGCGATCGACGACTGCACGGTGGACGGCAGCACGCACAGGTACAACACGCCCACGAACAGGCCGGCCGGCAGCAGCGGCGAAAGCACCGGTTGCAGCGCCAGGCCCAGCAGCGGGAACAGCACGAACGTGGACGCAAGCACCAGCAGGTGCAGCCGCCAATGCGTGATGCCGGCCAGCACCGCCTCGCGCGAAAGCCGCGCGCCGTGCAGGAAGAACAGCAGCGTGATGGCGGCGGTGGTCAGGCCATCGAACACACGGGCCATGACGCCGCTGACCGGCAGAACGCTGGCCAGCACCACCATGCCCACCAGGGTGAGGGTGAAGTTGTCGGGGAGGAATCTTGAACGTGCCATGCCGCGATTGGACGCCAGGTTGCTACCAAAGTGAAATGGATTAATCTGATAAATTCATGATTCAGAATCATGAAAATCAGCCTCCGCCAGTTGCGCGTCTTCCTTGCCGTTGCCAGCGAGCGCAGCTTCAGCCGCGCCGGCGACCGCATCGGCCTGACCCAGCCCGCCGTCAGCCGCGCCATCCACGAGCTGGAAGCGCAGATGGGCCTGCGCCTGCTCGACCGCAGCACCCGCGAGGTGGCGCTGACCGAGGCCGGGCAGTCCCTCGCGGGGCGCCTGCCACGGGTGCTGGACGAACTGGACCAGGCCCTGGTCGACGTGCGCGAACTGGGCCAGACCCGGCGCGGGCGGGTGCGTGTGGCCAGCAGCCCCACCATCTCCGCCCATCTCATGCCCGCGTGCATCGCGGCCTGCGCGCAGCGCGAGCCCGACATCGAGCTGATGCTGCTGGACCGCATCCAGCAGGACGTGCTGAGCAGCGTGCGCGCGGGCGAAGTGGATTTCGGCGTCGTCATCGAACCGCTGGCGCCCGACGACCTGCACGGCGAAACCATCCTGCACGACCCCTTTGTGGCCGTGCTGCCGGCCGGCCACCCGCTCGCGGCGCGGCGGCAGTTGCGCTGGCAGGCGCTCGATGGCGTGCCGCTGGTGCTTCTCGACCACGCCTCCGGCAGCCGGCGCCTGATCGATCGCGCCCTGGCCGAACACGGCGCCCGAGGGCACGTGGTCCAGGAGGTGGGGCACCCCACCACGGTGTTCAGCATGGTCGAAGCCGGCCTGGGGCTGAGCGTGATGCCGGCACTCGCGATGCCGCCGCCAACGACCCCGGCCGGGATCGTTGCGCGGCCGCTGACGCCCCGCATCCAGCGCGAAATCGTGATGGTGCACCGGCGCCAGCACTCGCTTTCGCCCCTGGCCACGCGGGTGTGGGCCCTGATTCGCGAAATGGCGGCTCTGCGAAGCCCGGCCAACGGCTGAGAGACCCGCTGCTATGGGCAGGCAAGGCAAGCCAAGCCTGGCGGGTGCCCGCACCGACCGACCGTCTCCGCGGAGCGATTTCCGGTCAGCCGCCCCCCAGGGGCCCACGGCAACCTCGGGACAGGCGGCCGATCAGAGGTGAATGCCGCCGGACGCCTCGATGCGCTGGCCGTTCACCCAGCCCAGATCGGGGGACAGCAGCGCCGCCATCACATGGCCAATGTCGTCGGGCAGGCCCACGCGGCCCAGCGCCGTCTGGGAAGCAATCAGGCCGTTGATCTGGGCGTTGTCGCGCACCGCGCCACCGCCGAAGTCGGTGGCAATGGCGCCCGGCGCGATGGTGTTCACCGCGATGCGGCGCGGCCCCAATTCCAGCGCGAGATAGCGTGTGAACACCTCGATGCCGCCCTTCATCGCCGCGTAGGCGGCATAGCCCGGCAGGGAAAAGCGCGCCAGACCGGAAGAGACGTTCAGAATGCGCCCTCCGTCGGCGATCAGCGGCAACAGCGCCTGCGTGAGGAAAAACGTGCCCTTCAGATGCACGCGCACCATGTCGTCGAACTGGGCTTCGGTGGTGGCGGCAATGGCGACGTTGATCCCGGTGCCGGCGTTGTTGAGCAGGTAATCGAACTGTTCGCTCTGCCAGTGGCGGCCCAAGGCGCTGCGCACCGCTTCGGCGAAAGCCGGAAAGCCGGCGCTGTCGCCCACATCGAGGGGCAGCGCCACGGCCTGCGCGCCCAGCGCCTGCAGCTCGCGCAACAGCGATTCGGCTTCGGCAGCCTGCTGCCGGTAGGTCACGATCAGGTCGGTGCCGCGGGCGGCGAGTTTCAGGGCGGCGTTGCGGCCCAGCCCGCGGCTGGCGCCGGTGACGAGGGCAATCGGACGGGTGGTCATGGGGTTCCTTTCACAGCCAAAACAAGTCAGAACCCGCAGTCTATTGAAGGCAATAAATCCCATAAACCCCTATTCGATGCCATGACTGTGCATCAAAAAAGCACAATAGACCCATGAAAGACCTCACCGAATCGCTGCGCATCTTCGTGCGTGTGGCCGAGCTGGCCAGCTTCAGCGCAGCGGCCGACCAGTTGGGGCTGCCCCGCACCACCGTGTCGGCGGCCGTGCGTGCCGCCGAAACCGAACTGGGCACCCGGCTGCTGCACCGCACCACCCGCCGGGTGCAGCTGACCCAGGACGGGCAGGCGGCCTACGAGCGGGCGCAGGACCTGCTGGCCGACCTGGACGACCTGCGCGCGCTGTTTCAGGCCGAGCCCGCGACGCTGCGCGGCCGCCTGCGCGTGGACATGCCTCAGCCGATCGCGCACGACCTCGTGCTGCCGGCCCTGCCCGCCTTCCTGCGCGCACACCCGGGGCTGGAGATCGAACTGTCGTCGGTCGACCGGCGTGTCGATCTGGTGCGCGAAGGCTTCGACTGCGTGCTGCGTGTGGGCCGCATGAGCGACTCCAGCCTGGTCGCCCGTCCGATCGGCCACTACCGCATGGTCAATGTGGCCAGCCCCGCCTACCTCGAAGAGCGGGGCCTGCCGACCACCCTGGCCGATCTGGGCCAGCACCAGTTGGTGCACTACGTGCCCAACCTCGGCGCACGCACCGGCGGTTTCGAGTATGGGGATGTGGAGGGCAAACTGCACACCCTGCCCATGGCCGGCGCGCTCACCGTCAACACCACCGCCGCTTATGCCGCCGCGGCCCTGGCCGGGTTGGGCATCATCCAGGTGCCCGAAGCGGGCGTGCGCGCCCACCTGCAGTCAGGTCGCCTGATCGAGATCCTGCCCACCTGGCGCGCGGCGCCCATGCCGGTGTCCATCGTGTACGCGCACCGGCGGCAGTTGCCCCGGCGCGTGCAGGTGTTCATGCACTGGCTCGCCGACCTGATGGCGCCCCGGCTGCAAAGCTGACACAGCCAGCCGCCACCGCGCAGGCGTGCACTGAGCCTCAGCCGCGCAGCAAAGCGCCACGTGCGTGGACCGCATCGTCGAGCGCGCCCACCAGCGTGTCGCAGGCCGCATCGTCAAAGGGCAGCGACAGGGCGATGAAGCCGCGGAAGGCCAGGTAGACGCCACGTTCCAGCAGGTCGAAAAACAGCAGCTCGCGCAGGGCGTGGTTCGCGCCCGCCAGATCGGCAGGCCGGCGCACCGGCCCCGGCAGGCCGTGCAGGTTCATGACCGAGCCCACACCGGCGAAGTGCGCGGGCACATCGGCCGTGGCCAGCACGGCATTCAGGCGCTCGCGCAAGCGGTCGCCGCGTTGGTTCAGGTCGTTCAGCGCCTGCGGCGTGAGCACCTGCTCCAGCCCGGCCAGCCCTGCGGCCATCGACAGCACGTTGTTGTTGAAGGTGCCGGCGTGCCCCAGTGCCCCGGGCTGGCGCGGATCGAAACGCGCCATGAGCTCGGCCCGCCCGCCAAATGCCCCGAACGACAGCCCCCCGCCGAAATACTTGCCCAGCAGGGTGAGGTCGGGCGTGAGCCCCAGCACCGCCTGCAGCCCGCCCGGTGACAGGCGCGAGGTCTGGATTTCGTCGAGGATGAACACGGCACCGCACCGGGCGGCCAGGGCGCGCAGACCGTGCAGGAAGTCGGGATCGCCGGGAATACAGCCGCCCGCGCCCAGCACCGGTTCAACGACGATCGCTGCCAGTTCGGGGCCATGGGCTTCTACCAGCGCGGCCACGGCCGGCAGGTCGTTGTAGGGCGCGACCACATACGGGTGCGGCAGATTGATCGGCGAGCCCCCGCCACCAAAGCTCAGCACGCCGCCGTGGTACGCGCCGTCGAACACCAGCACCTTCCGGCGGCCGGTGTGCACCTGGGCCAGGGCGATGGCCAGCATGCTCGCTTCGGTGCCCGAATTGGTGAAGCGCATGAGCGCCATCGAGGGGAAACGCCGGTGGATCTCGGCCGCCAGGTCCGCCTCACGGCGGGTGTGCGACGAGAGCGTCAGGCCATCGGCCAGCGCCCCGGTGATGGCCTGCCGGATCACCGGATTCGAATGCCCGTAGAGCCCGGCGGTGAACTCGCCCAGCGCGTCGATATAGCCATGCCCGTCGGCATCCCAGAGCCGGCAGCCCTCGCCGCGCACCATGGTCAGCGGAAACGGCGGAAAGAACAGCACGCTGCGCGTATTGCCCCCGGGCAGGTGGGCAGCCGCGCCAGCCAATTGCCGTTCGCTGGCAGGGTTGCGCGCGCGGTAGCGGGCACGGGCGTCTTCCAGGGCGTTGGCGAGATTCATGGCGGCTCCTTGGGCGCTTTCAGAAGGTTCCTGTACAGTGTACAGGACCATGCAGAAACACATGCCCCCTTCCGGCAAAGGCACTGGCACCCATACCGATGGCCTGTCGCGCGATGCCGTGCTGAACGCCGCGCTCGCCCTGATCGACCGCAAGGGTGTGAACGCCTTCAGCGTGCGCGACCTGGCCCGCGAACTGGGCGTCTACCCCACCGCCCTGTACTGGCACGTGCCGGGCCGCAACGCGCTGATCGCCGGTGCCGTGGCCCTGGCCCTGCGCGACCTCACGCCGCGCCGCACGCCGCCGGACTGGCAGGCCGGCGTGCGCGATCTGCTGCGCCGCTACCGCCAGGCGGTGCGCGCGCATCCGCACATTGCCCCGGTGCTGGGTGCGCAACTGGTGTCCAACGAAAGCATGCCGCCCGAGCTGATGGAGCACATCCTGGCGCTGCTGGTGCGCGCCGGTTTCGAAGGCGCACCTCTGCGCCACGCCTACAACACGCTGATCGCCGCGATGGTGGGCTTTGTCACACTGGAACTCGCCCCCCTGCCCGACGAAGACGCCGACGCCTGGGCCGATGCGCACCGCCAGCGCATGCAAGCCATCGACCCCGCCAGGCACCCGCTGCTGGCCCGCGAAATGGGGCGCCTGCGCCAGGGTGCTTTTGTGGTGCGAGCCACCAGCGGCACGCAGGCGCCGCTGGACAGCAGCTTTCGGTTCTGGACCGAAACCGTGGTGCAGGGGTTGGCGGCGATGCGCGCACCGCCGTCCGGTGGCACGTAGAATCGCGGCCCGCCTTTTTGGGCCCTACACACCATGCATTACTCCGTTTCGCACCACAAACTCAAGCTCATCCTCTCCGGCCAAGGCATCCAGACCGGCGACGCCGCCGCCATCGACCGGCTCTTCGGCGGCCGCGACGGCTACTACTGGTACGGCACCCTGCGCGACATGTGTCCCGAAGGCAAGACCCTGTCGTGGGAGAACCAGTACGCCATGGTCAACGCCATCCAGGCGCACGAAAACGCCACCGCCGCCGAAGACGAAATGCCGCCCGAAAAGCCCACCGCGGCGCACATCGCGGCCATCTCCAAGCTGCTGGCCGATCCGGTCTGACCCCGCACCGCCCGCCGCTCAGTGGCGGCCCGCGCGCAGCGTGGCCGCCGGCAGTTCGCCGAAGCGCTCGCGGTACAGCCGGGCAAAGTGCCCCAGGTGGGTGAAGCCCCAATCGGCAGCAACCGACTGCACGGTCGCCGGCGCTGTCGCCATCGACAGCTCGGCACGCACCCCTTGCAGCCGCGCTTCCCGCAGCGCCGCCATCGGCGTGCAGTCGCGGTAGGCGCGAAAAGCCTGGCTCAGCGAACGCACGCTCACCCCGGCCGCAGCGGCCAGTTCACCCAGGGTCGGCGCGTACCGCGCGTGCTCGCGGATGTACCGCTCGGCGGCCAGCACCTGCCGCGGCGCCGGCCGGTAGGCAGAGCCCGGGGCGGGGCCGTCGATCTGCTGGCGCCACTGCGTGAGCAGATGCACACCGACCATCTCTTCCAGATGCCGCCCCAGCGGCCCCTCGCCCACCGCGTCCGGCATGTGCGTGACGCACTGGCAGACATACCCCAGCAAGGCCATCCAGGGCGAGCCCGGCCCGCCGCCGATCCGGAAGCTGTGCCGCCACAGCCGCTCGTCGGCCGGGGCGCCAAACCAGCGCAGGTGCAGATCGGCCAGCGCGTCGTGCTGGAACGTGAGGTTGACCTGCAGGTGGCGTTCGTCGAAATCCACCCAGTAGCTGGCGCGCGAGTTGTCGACCACGAACGCGTCACCCAGACCCGTGTCGCTGTAGGAACGCGCACCGCTCCAGTGGCGCGCCGCACCACCGAGCGTGGTCAGCACCATGCCCATGCCGGCTTCGGGCGAAAAATCCCGGATGTTGACCGGAATACCGTATTTGAAGCGGCTGAGCGTGAAGTGGCCGATGCGGGTGGCGTCCAGCACCGAGTCGGGCCGGCGCACCGGGCCGATCGGCGTGACGCTGTAGGGCATGTAGACCTGATCGGACCACAGGCGGATGGCGTCCCAGTCGCACGACGCAACCAGGCGGTGGTGTTCGCTGGGCCGACCCTGCGCGTCCTGCACCAGCACATGGCGGATGGCATCCATGGGCTTGTTGTCTCCATCGCCGGCGTGGCGGCGCACCGGGCACGCGCCCGGTGCGTCCGCCCGCCGTGTCAGCGGTGATGGTAGACGGCGGTCTCGAATTCCACAAACCCCGGGTACGACACCGCGTCCTGGAACGGCAGGATCTGCGTCGCCCAGTAGCCGCCGACGCCGCTGTCCCGGTCGATCCAGTAGTAACAATTGGCCAGGCCGGCCCACATCAGCGACCCCGCAGACCGGCCACTGGGCGTGGCTTCGCGGTTGGTCATGAAGCTGTAGCCCCACCCCTTGTCGGTGCCGGGGAAGAACTCGCCGCTGTTGCTCAGCGACGGGATGGAGCCGGTCCAGCCGCCGACCGCCAGCCCCATCTCGGCCAGGCCGTCGCGCGCCAGCGCGGCCACCGTTTCGGGGCGCAGCACGCGGCCGTGCGCGCCCTGGCCGTCGTTGAGCACCATGCGGATGAACTTCATGTATTCACCGACCGTGCCGTACAGGCCATGGCCGCCGCAATCCATCGCTGGCGGCTGCGGCAGCACCAGGTCGGGCAGCGGCGTGAGGCGGCCGTCGGCGGCGCGGTCGTGGATGGTCACGAGGCGCTGCGCCATCGCCGGGCTCAGGGTGAAGCCGATGTCCTGCATGCCCAGCGGCGCGAACAGCCGTTCGCGCATCACCTCGCCCAGGCGCTGGCCACGCAGGCGCTCCACGATGCGGCCGACCCAGTCGATGTTCACCCCGTAGGTCCAGGCCTCCCCCGGGTCGTGCAGCAGCACCGTGCGCACGGCGTCGAAGGTGCACGACACCACGGTGGGAATGCCCAGGGCGGTGCGGTACTTCAGGTCGTCGGGGCTGAAGAATTCATAGCCCAGGCCGGAGGCGTGCAGCATCAGGTCGTTGACGGTGATGCGCCGCCTGGGGGCCCGGGTGCGCGGCGAACCGTCGGCATCGAAGCCCTCCAGCACCTGCAGGGCTTCGAGCTCCGGCGCGTAGGCACCGGCCGGGTCGTCGAGCCGGAGCTGCCCCTCTTCGACCAGTTGCATCAGGCACACCCCGGCCATGGCCTTGGTGGTGGAAAACAGCGCAAACACCGCGTCGGTGTCCATCGCAACGTCGCGGCCCAGTTCGCGCACACCGGCCGCCCCTTCGTAGAAATTGGCGTACCGGTCGGTGGCCATCGCCACCACGCCGGGTGCGCCACCGTGGCGGCCCACTGTCTGTGCAAGCACCGCATCCAATGCGGTTTTCATCTTGGCCATGGTCATGGCATGTCTCCTTCGCGCGGCTGTCGGACGGCTCGCAGCGGGCCGCGGCTCCCCGCTTCACGAGTGCGGGCCAGTCTAGGCACGCCTGCGCGCCAGCCCCATCCGGATCCGGCATGCGCCTGTCCGGATCCGGCAATCAATTCACCCGGCGGGGCAGCGCAGCGCCGCCGCACCGCGGGGAACAACACGCTGGCGCACAGCCTCTATCCTTGGCCCTTGTCTGAACACCGCCCACGGCCCCGGCCCTCTGGCGCGCATCCCCCCTCGCGACCGCATGCAGAACATGAAAAACCTCCTGCCCGACTGGGCCCACCCCTGGATCGATGTCATCACGCTGAGCCTACAGATCGCCCTGATCGTGTTCGCCGCGCTGCTGCTGCGCGCGCTGCTGAACCGCTTCATCAACCGGCTCGGCGCCGACAAGCACCTGCCGCTGGAGATGGTGGTCGGCAGCCGGCGCCTGAGCAGCGTGCTCATCTTCGGCGCGGCCCTGCTGCTGGTGCTGGACCGCCTGGGGGTTTCGGGCATGGTGCTGTGGACCGCCTTCACCGGCTTCGCCGCGGTGGCGGCAGTGGCCTTTTTTGCCGCCTGGAGCGTGCTGTCCAACATCTTCTGTGCGCTGCTGATCTACACCACACGCCCCTTCGGGCTGCACGATCACGTCGAGTTGCTGGAAAGCGGCGACAAGCCGGGCCTGGGCGGCGAGGTGATGGACATCAACCTCATCTACACCACGCTCAAGGAACTGCCGCCCGAAGGCGGCGAGCCCTCGTGGCTGCGTGTGCCCAACAGCCTTTTCTTCCAGCGCATGATGCGGTTGCGCACCACGGAGCCGGTGGTGCGCTCGCTGCTGGACTGAGGCCACCGGCCCACACCGGCAGGCATCCGGGTTTACCCGCAACCCCATCCTCCGGCAGCGCTTTGATGACTATCATCTTCAGGATGAGGGATGCGTTCAGGGGGGAATCCGGCGCATCGGCACAAAGCCACTCCGGACAGCAACGTGTTCCCGTCATTGCGCAACAGCCTTCGACTGCAGTTGGTGCTGCTGATCGGCTTGCTGGCCGTGATCAGTGCCGTCGCCTACGTGCTGCTGATGACCCGCCTGGTGCAGGCCCAGGTTGAAAAAGACCAGTTCAAGTTGCAGCGCACGCTGGCCACCCGCATGGCGTCGCACCTGAACCTGGACATGACGGCCCGCACCCAGGAACTGCGTTTCCTGGCCACCCTGGACCGCCTTCACGACCCGTCGCGATCGCCTCAGGACAAACAGGCGCTCCTGCTGAACAAGCAGGCCACACACCCGGTGCACGCGTGGATCGGCATCACCGATACCGAGGGGCGCATCGTCGCCAGCACCGAGCCCCGCATCAACGGGACCGACGTGTCCCAACGCGCCTGGTTCGTTGGCGGTCGCCAGGGTGTGTACCAAGAAGACATTCACGACGCGGTGTTGCTGGGCAAGCTGCTGCCCCGCCCCGAACGGGACGAGATGCCGCTGCGCCTGCTGGACATCGCCCTGCCCTTGCAGGATCGGGACGGCCGCTTCGTGGGCGTGCTGGCCACCCACCTCAGCCTGGACTGGACCTACCAGTTGCGCGACCAGCTCATGGACCAGCTTGATGATCCGAACCAGGAAATGCTGCTGACCAACCGCCACGGCGAGGTCATTGTCGGCAGCCCCACCCTGCCGGTGAAGTCGGCCCCCAGCCTGCTGCCGCTGTCGGTGCTGCAGCGCGCGGCCGCGGGACAGGTGGCCACGGCGGTCGAGGTCTGGCCCGACGGCCGGCGCTACCTCACGGCGGCGGCGCCCACCCTCGGGACGCCCTCAGGCCCGGGGCTGGGCTGGATCGTGCTGGTCCGGCAGGACGAGGTCAGCGCGTTTGCCGACGCCCGGTCCCTGGGCTGGACGGCGCTGGTCGGGGGCCTGCTGTCCGCGCTGGCGCTGGCGGCCGTCCTGTGGTGGGCCGTCGGCCGGCGGCTGCGCCCGATGGAGGCGCTGAGCCAGGCGGCCGCCCGCATCAACCTCCAGCATCCCCAGGTGACCCTGCCCGCCGTCGAAGGCCATGACGAGGTGGCGGTGTTCGCTCGCTCAATGACCGAGTTGGTCACCGCCCTGAGCGAAAGCCGCCAGCGTTTCCAGTCGCTGTTCGACCAGGCCCCGGTCGCCATGGCCTTTGTCGCCCCCGACGGCGCGGTGCAGTTCCTCAACGCACGCTTCACGCAGTTGCTGGGTTACGAAGCGCGCCACCTTCCGCACATCGACGCGTGGTTTCTGCGCGCCTTCCCCGAAGGCCCCACCCGCGAGACGGCGCGCACGCGCTGGCGCCAGTTGCAGCCCCGCATGGTCTCGGCGACGCCGCAATCCCCGTCCGCCATGGAATACGAACTACGCTGCTTCGACGGCAGCACCCGCATCGTCGAGGCCAGCGCCATCACCCTGCCCGACGGGATGCTCGTTTCGCTGCACGACCTGACGGACCGGCGCCAGGCCGAAGCAGGCCTGCGTCTGTGGGCCGAGGCTTTCGAACACAGCGAAGTCGGCCTGCTCATTTCCGACGTGAAGACCAACACGATCGTGGTGGCCAACCCCGCTTTTGCGCAGCAGCGCGGCTACGACACCGCGGCCCTCACTGGCCTGCCGATCCGCAGCCTGTATCCCGAAAGCGCCTGGCCCCGGCTGGAGGCGGCGCTGGCCACCGTGCACAGCCAGGACCACCTGGTGTTCGAGATCGAACACATGACGCGGGACGGCCGCATCTTCCCGGTGCTGATCGACGTGACCGTGCTGCGCGATGCCCAGGGCCAGCCGGTCCGGCGCGTGGCCTACGTGCAGGACCTGACCGACCGCGAACGTGCTGCCCAGGAGATCCGCCGCCTGAATGCCGAGCTGGAACAGCGGGTGATCGAACGCACGGCCGAACTCAGCGCCGCCAACCGCGAACTCAACAGCTTTGCCTACACCGTCAGCCACGATCTGCGCGCACCGCTGCGCACCGTCAACGGGTTCGTGCAGATCCTGCTGGAGGACTTTGCCGATCGGCTGGGTCCGCAAGGGTGTGAACACCTGCAACGCATCCAACTCGGCAGCGAACGCATGGGCAGCCTCATCGAAGGCCTGCTGGCGCTCTCGCGCCACACCAACAAACCGCTGGCGCGCGAAAGCGTCAACCTGTCGGCCATCGCCACGCGGCGGCTTGCCGAACTGGCCCAGGCCGATCCGTCGCGCCAGGTGATCGCCGACGTCACCCCCGATCTGGTGGCCGATTGCGACGCCGCTCTGGCCGAGGCCCTGCTGGTGAACCTGCTGGACAACGCCTGGAAATACAGCGCCCGCACCCCGCAGGCGACGATCGGCTTTGGCCTGGCCGAGGTGCAGGGCCTGCAAGGCTTTTGCGTCAGCGACAACGGCGCGGGCTTCGACATGGCCAAGGCGGAACACCTGTTCGAGCCCTTCCAGCGCCTGCACACCGCCAGCGAGTTCCAGGGCACCGGCGTGGGCCTGGCCACCGTGCGCCGCATCGTCGACCGGCACGGTGGCCGCATCACGGCCGAAGCGGCGCCGGGCCAGGGCGCGCGCTTCTGCTTCACGCTGCGCCCCGAGGCCTGACGGCCCCGGGGCGCAACAGCCCGGTCAGGGCTTGCGGGTGCCCACCACCTCGATTTCGACACGGCGGTTCTGGGCGCGGCCTTCGCGGGTCTGGTTGGACGCCACAGGCTGCGTTTCGCCCCGGCCTTCGGTCTTGATGCGGTCGGCCGGCACACCCTTGCTCACCAGGTAGGCCTTCACCGCCTCCACACGCCGGACCGACAGCGCCTGGTTGTAGGTCTCTGTGCCGATGGCATCGGTGTGCCCCACGGCGATGACGGTTTCAACGTCCACCTTCGCCATGTCGGCCACCAGCGTGTCCAGTGCCGTCTTGCCCGCCGGCTTGAGCACGGCCTTGTCGAAGTCGAACAGCGTCTCGGCCTGCAAGCTCAGGGCCATCACGGGTGCCGGAGCGGGCGGCGGCGGCTCGGGAGCCGGCGTGACCACCGGGGCCGGCGCCGGCGCCTGGGCCACCGGGGCGGGCGGCGGAGGCGGCTGCAAGGCCCCGTCGCAGTCCGGGTGGGCGGTGGCCGGTGTCCAGGCGCTGTTGCGCCAGCACAGCTCGTTGGTCCCGTTGCGCCAGACCTGGCCATCGGTGCTTTGCCAGTTGTCAACCGTCTGGGCGCCGGCAGCGGCGGCCAGCGAGACGGCGGCAGCCAGCAAGGCGATGCGATGGAAAGGGTGCTTGTTGTTCATGGGTGTTCCTTTTCTCTGTGCCCGTGCAGGGCGTGGTTGAAGGACTCTGGCGGGTCGGTCCTCTTCCCGGCCGAGTGAAACCCAGTCTAGGTTTTGCGCTGCGCGGGCATCATCGGCAGCCGCCGCGTGCGCTTGTAGGACAACACGCCATTGCCGCACGCACGGCGGACAGCTGGCGCCTCAGCCCAGGGCCTGCGCCACCTGCGCATACAGCGGAATGCCCAGCAACAGGTTGAGCGGAAAGGTCAGCCCCAGCGAGAGGCCGAAATACAGCGACGGGCTGGCTTCGGGGATGGCGTAACGCACCACCGCCGGCACCGCGATGTAAGACGCACTGGCCGCCAGCGTCATCAAGAGCGCGGTGTCGCCCACCGACAACCCCGCAGCCCGCGCCAGCGCCCAGGCCAGCGAGGCGTGCAGCAGCGGCGCCAGCACGCCGTAGGCCAGCAGCACCGGTGAGCGCCCGCGCAGCCCCGGCAGGTTGCGCGCGGCCATCAGGCCCATGTCGAGCAGGAAGAAGGCCAGCATGCCCTTGAACAGGTCGCCCGAGAACGGTTGCATGGCCGTGTGCCCCGCCTCGCCGGTCATCAGGCCGACCAGCATGGCGCCGATCAGCAGCAGTTGCGAACCATCGGTGAAAGACTCGTGCAGCAGCTTGCGCCAGTCCGTGGCCCCTGCCCCTGGCGGGCCCGCCAGCGCCGCTGCGCCGCCAGACACCACCACCCCGGGCGCCGGCTGGGCCTGCTGGCGCAGGCGGTTGGCCAGCACCACCGCCAGCACGATGGCAGGCGACTCCATCAGCGCCATGGCCGCCGCCATGTGGCCACCGTACGGCACGCCGATCTTGTCGAGGTGGCCGGTGGCGGTGATGAAGGTCACCGCGCTGACCGACCCGTAGGTGGCCGCCAGCGCGGCCGCGTCAAAGCCCGACACCCAGCGCCGCAGGATCGTGAACCCCAGCAAGGGCACCAGCACCGCCAGCGTGACCGCAATGCCCAGCCCCGCCGCCACCTGGGCGTTGAGACCCGATGCCGCCAGCGCAAAGCCTCCCTTGAGCCCCAGCGCCATGAGCAGGTACATCGATAGGAAGCGCGAAATGGCGGGCGGGATTTCGAGGTTGGAGCGCAGCAAGCCGGCCAGCACACCGACGACAAAAAACAGGATGGCGGGATCGATCAGGTTCTGCAGATTCACGGGGCTTTCCTTGGTTGGCTGCGGATTCTGGTGGTTCAAATGCATTTCGTAAAATCGATTCTTGTGCGACACAACATAGATAAAAATCTATGAACATCACCTTCCGCCAAATGCGCCTGTTCCTGGCGCTGGCCGACACCGGCAGCGTCAGCGCCGCCGCGCGCGCGCTGCACGTGACGCAACCGACCGCGTCCATGCAGCTGCGCGAAATCACCGAATCGGTGGGCCTGCCGCTGTACGAGGTGATCGGCCGCAAGGTCTTCCTGACCGAGGCCGGCCGGGAACTGGCGCAGACCGCACGCACCGTCGCCGGCGAGTGGGACCGCTTCGGCCAGCGGGTCAGCGCCATGAAGGGCCTGACCAGCGGGCGCCTGAGCGTGGCCGTGGTCAGCACCGCCAAGTACTTCGTGCCGCGCCTGCTGGGCGGCTTCTGCGGGCGCTACCCGAACATCGACATCGCGCTCGAAGTGCTCAACCGCGACGGCGTGGTGCAACGTCTGCGCGAGAACCGCGACGACCTCTACGTCATGTCGCAGCCCCCTGCCGACATGGACCTGGAAGACCAGGTCTTCCTCGACAACCCGCTGCACCTGATCGCGCCCGCCCACCACACGCTGGCGCAACGCCAACGTGTGACGCTCAAGGCGCTGGCGGGCGAACGCTTCATCCTGCGCGAACGCGGTTCAGGCACCCGGCTCGCGACCGATCGGCACTTCGCCGGGGCCGGCTTCGTGCCCGCGCTCACGCTCGAACTGGGCAGCAACGAGGCGCTCAAGGAAGCCGTGGCCGGCCACCTGGGTGTGGGCGTCGTCTCGCGCCACGCGCTCAAGACCGAAGAAATCGGGCGCGACCTGGTGCTGCTGCCGGTCAGCGGCTTTCCGATCCGTTCGCAATGGCACCTGGTGTATCCGCAGGCCAAACAGCTCTCGCCGATTGCCCAGGTGTTTCGCGAACACCTGCTGCGCAGCGCGGCGCAATGGGCTTTGGGGGCGGGAACGGCGCCATCGGGGTGACCGGCTTGCGCAAACTAGGACGGTTGTCCTAAACTGCGTCCATGCCACCGATCAGCACCCGAGACCGCATCGTGGAAACCGCCGACCGGCTTTTCTACGAAGCCGGCTACGAACACACCTCGTTCGGCAGCATTGCCGAAGCCGTCGGTCTCTCGCGCGGCAACTTCTACCACCACTTCAAGGCCAAGGACGACATCCTCACCGCCGTGGTGGAACGCCGCACCGAACAGACCCGCGCCATGCTCGCCGCCTGGGCGGCCGCCACGCCCGCCCCACGCGCCCGGCTGGCGCAGTTTGCGCAGATGATGCAGCGCAACAGCGCCGCCATCCGCCAGCACGGCTGCCCCGTCGGCACCCTGTGCACCGAACTGGCCAAGCTCGAACACCCGGCGCAGGCGCACGCCAACGGCCTGTTCCGGCTCTTCAGGGACTGGCTGGCCGAGCAGTTCGCCGCGCTCGGTTTTGCACCGCCCGACGCCGAGCGCCACGCCATGCACCTGCTGGCGCGCAGCCAGGGCATCGCCACCCTGGCCCAGGCCTTCGACGACCACACCTTCATCGACACCGAAGTCGCCGCGCTGCAGCAATGGCTGCGCGGCCTGCGCCCACCCCGCACCACCCCCTGACCGGCCAACGACCATGCACCTCATCGTTCTGCGCTTCACCGACCGCCGCCCCGACGCCCCGCACTGGATGGCGGCCCACAACGCCTGGCTCGACGCCGGCTTCGCCGACGGCACGTTCCTCGCGGCCGGCAGCCTGCACGACGGCACCGGCGGCTGTGTGCTGGCCGCCAGCGTGGCGGCCGACGCCATCGCCGCCCGCGTGGCGCAAGACCCCTTCGTCGCGCACGGCATCGTCACGGCCGACATCACCGGCTTCCAACCCCACCGGACCCAGCCCGGGCTCGCCGCCCCCACCCCATCACCCCAGCCATGAACACAGACGACGCGCTTCCCCGCTGCCGCTGGTGCAACGCGGCCCCCGAGTTCCCCGCCTACCACGACACCGAATGGGGTTTCCCGGTGGCGGACGACCGGCGCCTGTTCGAGAAGGTCTGCCTCGAAGCCTTCCAGTCGGGCCTGTCGTGGCGCACCATCCTGAGCAAGCGCGAGCACTTCCGCCGCGCCTTCGAAGGCTTCGACTTTCACCGCGTCGCCACCTTCGGGCCCAAAGACGTCGAGCGCCTGCTGCAAGACGAAGGCATCGTGCGCCACCGCGGCAAGATCGAAGCCGCCATTCGCAACGCCGCCGCCGCGCAGAAAGTCGTGGACGAATTCGGCTCGCTGGCCGCCTACTTCTGGCGCTTCGAACCCGACCCGGCCACGCTCGCAGCGCCACAGACTGCGTCCACCCACGCGGCTTCCGTCGCACTCGCCAAAGACCTCAAGAAACGCGGCTGGGTCTTCGTCGGCCCCACCACCGCCTACGCCTTCATGCAGGCCATGGGCCTGGTCAACGACCACGAACTGGGCTGCCACGCGCGGGCGAAGGTGGCGGCGGCGCGCCGCGCGTTCAAGGTGCCGGTGTAGCGCGCACACGTTCGACAGTCTGGTGCTCTGAATGACTGATTCGCAGCGGGAGCAGCAGGTCAGGCTCACAGATCGGACTTCCGGTGTTTACCGAAAGCTGACATACGACCAAATCGCTAACTTCCCTGATCCTCGAGAAAACAAACAGTGAGCCGTTGCTATGTATCGGCTCTAGATCTCAGTTGCTCGCGCTGCGCTTCGTCTATGAGACCCAAGTTATACAAGTGCTCAACGAATGCGGAGTGGCCAAGCTGCAAGGCCTGGGCTGCCTCTCTTGTTCTATCGATGCCGTACTCACGGAAGACTGATCGAGTGGCGGCGCGCGACGCCAAGAACATTACCGCAAAGGCATTCGCGCGCTTCTCAGTGCGCGGAGCGGTCCATGGCCCACTCACATGAGATAGTTTTTTCGCCCTCGTGCGGTCAAACAATATGTGACAGAGCTCATGGGCGAGTGTGAACTTACGCCCAACCCAGGTCTGATTGAACACACTTTTCGTGTTCACCAGGATTGCAGGAGCAAAGCTTGGTCCAGCTATGGCGACTCCACGCACCGAATCTGTGTCGAGGGAGACCTCTTCAACCTTAATTCCTAGGTCATGAAGGATTCGATGCACATTGACATCGCGCTCTTCAAGCGGAACCTCAATTTCTTCCCGAACTTCTTCGGCAAGGTCGTACCCTTCTTCATAAGGAGCCAGCGCATGATTCCAGCTGCGCTCATCAACGAGCATCGCCAGAGCTTCAGCCTCTGTCCCCCCCTGGTAATTCGCGAGAAACCGAATCAGCCGCACGGCATCTTCATTGCCGATGCAAGGATTTAAGCCGCCAAACATGAGCACCGCGGGATCCAGTTCAGCAATGGCAGGAACATCCCGAAAAACAACACTCGAGTCTTTTAGATCGACAGTTGCTCTCGCCGACTGCAGCAATGTTTGCACCCGATCACTCAGATACTTGAGTTCGAGGGCCTTGAGTGGGGTACGTTTCAATTGGTGGAACCGCTCACGCATGCCGTTGATGGCGTCACGATCCAGCGCAGTAACCCCCTGCGCCGTCTGCAGGGCCCACTCTAGAAAGTGCCATAGGGGCACTGCCACTGCCGCGACTTCGAACAATGCGTATCCAGGGGGCGAAGTCAGTGTGAAGCCTTCTGGTGCGTGCACAGGCTGCCTACCAGCCCAGGAAATCTCGATGTCATCGCCCAGACGACGTAGGCACAAGTCAGGGTAGAGGGCGCTTGAGTCCGCCGCACGCAATGCGTGCCGCATCCACCAACCCTGTACTGCCCGGTATTGAGCTTGCTCTGCTTGATCGGACGAGGCGATGCTGCGCCCAAGCGCCGCAAAGACTGCCCAAGCCGCTGGCGCACCACCCTTCTCCGGCCATGCAAAAGCTTCCTCGTGAAGTAGCGATGTCCACTGACTCAACAGCCAATCAAGCAAGGGAGCGAGGTACCAAGCGATGTGGTTGTATTCCGAGCCGTTGTAACGACGCGCGGTCAATACCTGATGCCCCACGGTAATGCGCAAATCACCAGTGGACCACCCACCGTCCTGTGGCAGGCGCTCGCGGGGTTCTGCGTCGGACGTCCACCGTGCAGCAATTTCGAACCGCGCGGGATCGCCGAAACTCATGAATTCATTCATCGTGTCCCAGCCTCGATGGCCCAGTGCAAATCGTCTTGATCTTGCTTCCAATAATTCTTGATCTGCCGCCGAGTGACCATTCCGTCTTCCTTCCAGTTCTGAACGATCTCCGGCGGTACAGCCTCCCAAGGCACAGGGTAACCGTGCCAAGTGCCATCCTCGGTGGGTTTGGCTTCGAAGGCAATCCCCTCAGCAGTCGCGAAACGTCGTCTTCCGCCTTCATCAGATAAAGCGCGCTCGAAAAGTTGGTGCGCCTGAGTCGCCTCCCAGTCGTGAGCGAAAGGATCGTTTCTGTACCCCCCAGCCGCCGTGATGTGCGTCCACTCTGGGCATAGAGTTCCCTTCCGCTCCCCGGTGGGGCGGTTCTTGTGCTTCTGTGATCCACGGTAAAGAGTCTGTGGCTTCGGCATTTCGTTCATGAGCACCAAAGTCAAGTCAGGGACGTAAGGACGCAAACTCTCTGGACGATCCTCTCGGTATGAGGGGAGGGTTCAAAATGGCCCGTTGCCAGACGGCTTGCGATTATTGCATCTAGCCCAAGCACGCCAGCCTATGAGCAAACAGGCACACCAACCTGGGCGAGCCCACAACACCTACGTCCGCTTCCGAGTTGAGGCCGGACCTCAATCGAGCTGGGCCGAGCTTCGGCATTCAGCCTGCAACGACCTTGCGCCACTAGAAAGCCCTTGCGTCGCTTGCGACGCTCTACACCGTCGGCACCGTACCGCCGTCGATCAGGTGCTCTGAGCCCGAGATGGCGCCCGCGCGCGGCGACACCAGGAAGGTGATCAGATCGGCCACCTCTTCCGGCCTGGCCGGGCGTCCGAGCGGGATGCCCCCCAGCGACTGCATGATGATCCGCTGGCCGCCCTCGTAGTCCGTTCCGGCCTGGCGGGCCAGCCGCTGGGCCAGCGCCACCGAGGCTTCCGTCTCGATCCAGCCGGGCGCCACGCTCAGCACGCGAACACCCTGGGGTGTCACCTCTTTCGACAGCGCCTTGCTGTAGGTGGACAGGGCCGCCTTGGCCGCGGCGTAGGCGGTCGTCGATTCGGGCAGCGGCAGCAGGCGCTGGATCGAGCTGACGTGAACAATGACGCCGGCACCCTGGGCCAGCATGGCGGGCAGCAGCGCGCGGTCGAGTCGCACGGCAGGCATCAGGTTCTGGTTCAGCTCGTTGAACCAGTGCGCATCGTCCAGGGCCGCGAAGCCGCCGCCCGGCGCGCTGGAGCCACCCAGCACATTGACCAGGATGTCCGCGCCGCCCCATTGGCTGAGCACCGACTGCGCCACGTCCGCCACGCCTTGCGCGGTGGTGAGATCGGCCGCGATGTAGGTCACGCCGTCGATGGCGTCCGCGGGCAGCGAACGCGCCGTGGTCGTCACCTGCACGCCCGCCGCATGCAGTGCGCGCGCCACGGCGGCGCCCACACCCTTGGTGCCGCCAGAGACCAGGGCGCGCTTTCCTTGAAGTTGAAGATCAAAGCTCATGCCGTGATCTCCAGCGAGGCGATCAGGCCGCGCTCCAGGCGAAAGCGGTACCGCAGGTTCACCGGGCTGCCGGGGAAGTTGCCGCTCACCCGGCTGCGGACGATGTGGTGCCCGCTGTCCTGCTCAAGCGCGAACGGCTCGGTCGTGTAGGTGAACCGGGCCGATGCGGCCGCCTTCCACGCCCGGATGGCGGCCAGGCCAGCGTGGGTCTGCCCTTCGTCTTTCACGGTGGCTTGCGCTGTGAAGCAGTGGGCCAGCGCGTCGGGGTTCTGCCGGTCGGCCGAAAAGTAGGCGGCAATGGGTTCGGGAAGATGCAGGTCGGTCATGGTGAAGGCTCCTGTGGGCTGAAGGCCTCAGGATGCGACCGCTGGAGAAATTAGTGAATCTTTTAGAATCTGAAGTCGTTATTTAGCAATGAATACACAATGCGCGGCTCCGACTACGCTGAACTGAAAGCCTTTGCCGCCGTGGTCGAGCGCAGCAGCTTTGCGCGGGCCGCCGAGCACCTGGGTGTGTCGCCGTCCGCGCTGAGCCAGACCATCCGCCAGCTCGAAGCGCGGCTGGGTGCGCGGCTGCTGAACCGCACCACCCGCAGCGTGGCACCGACCGCCGCCGGCGAACAGCTGCACGCCCGCATCGCACCGCTGTTCAGGGCGATGGCCGACGCCATGGCCGAGGTCAGCGCGGCGGCGGGGCAGATGAGCGGAACGCTGCGCATCAACACCCTCGGCATGGCGGCCCGGCAGATCATTGCGCCGCGGCTGGGCCGCTTCCATCGTGCGTTCCCGGACGTGACGCTGGACATCGTGGTCGACGACGGGCTGAGCGACATCGTCGCGGGCCGCTTCGATGCGGGCATCCGGGTGGGTGGGCGGCTGGAGAAAGACATGATCGCCGTGCGCCTCACGCCGGACGTGAAGATGGTGGCGGTGGCGTCGCCGGACTATCTGGCGCGGCGCGGTCCGCCCCAATCACCCGCCGACCTGCATCACCACGCCTGCATCAACTGGCGGCTGCAGACCGACGGCCGGGCCTATCAATGGGCGTTCGAGAAAAGGGGGCGGCGGATCGAGGTGGCGGTGTCCGGGCCACTGGTCACCAACCACTCGGACATCGGCGTCGCCGCGGCCTTGCAAGGCTTGGGCATTGCCTATGCGTTTGACCGCGAGCGCGTCGATGAATACCTCGCCCAGGGGCAGCTCGTGCAGGTGCTCGCCGACTGGTCGATCACACGGCCAGGGTTGTTTGTCTACTACCCGAACCGGCACCACCAGCCGGCGATCCTGGGTGCTTTCATCGATTGCCTGCTGGACCGGGACCTGGCCAGGTCCGGTCCATGACCCCTTTGCACACCAGCCCCGGCTCGGCACTCAGGGTCGCGGCGCAGCGTACTGCGCGCGCTCGTCGGCTCAGTAAGCGCGGCGCTCGCCGCCAAAGCGGCTGCCACCGGAGCGCGCTTCCGGCGGGCGGGCAACGTTCACGGTAACGGCGCGGCCTTGCACCTGCATGCCGTTCAGGCCGTCGATGGCGGCCTGCGCTTCGGCGTCGCTGCCCATTTCGACGAAGCCGAAGCCCTTGGAGCGGCCGGTGTCGCGGTCCATGACGAGCTTGGCGGAACGCACGCTGCCGTATTCGGAGAAGTTGTGGGTCAGCGCGGTTTCGTCAACGGTGTAGGGCAGGTTGCCAACGTAGAGACGGTTGTTCATGGTGTGAATCTTTCGAAGTGAATGGCCGGATCGGGCCAGGGTTTGGAAAAAGAAAAAAACGAATCAGGCCACGCCGTGCTGCAGCGCAAGGGCACGGCCCTCGCGGGCGGCGTAGCGCAAGGCAGCGTGGTGAGAGGCAAAACGCGGCACGAGGCGAAAGACGCGGTCGTGCGTGGCCATGCCGCGCCCGCTGCGCAGCGAGATGCTGGCGCTGTAATCACCGGCGTCGGTGAGGCGGCTCAGGGGTGAGACAAGGTACTTGCCCACGGGGAAAGGGGTTTCAGGTTTGAAGCTCATGAAAATCTGCGCAACCTTCCTGGCGGGCGCGCAACAAAAAATGGCACCAGGAACGCCACGACGGCGACGGGTGCGCCTGTGGTCACCACAGGCCAGGAAGGGGCCCGAACAAAAGGGGGCCGAGAGTGAAGCTTGCCGAGAGGGGAGTTTGATCACCAGCGGGGGCCGTGAGAGAAGGCCTGCTGGTTGGCTGGGCGGTGTTGAGGCAAACCGCGAACCGTGTCGAACAACGGAGGCTGCGATGGCGAGCAAGTCGCAGCGAACCCACGCAGTGTAACCGGCTTTGGGATGACGCGCTACACTCTGCCCTGCTCCGGGGTGCACGTATGGCGTGCTGAGATGGCGGACTTGACCGCCGGAACCGCGAACTTGATCTGGTTAGTACCAGCGTAAGAAGAGCTGCAGCGCCGAGGCGCGCACGTCCGTCCACCCTTTCGGGGCGGTCCTGCGCATCTGCATTCCACGGCGTCGATGGCGGGGCATTCATCCACCTCAATTGGAGACTGCCCCATGAACGCCCCCGACAAGCTGCAGCAACTGCTCTCGCTCACCCGCGAACCCTTTCCCCAGTCCCAGAAAATCTACGTGCCTGGCGCGTTGCCCGGCGTGCAGGTGCCCATGCGCGCCATTGCGCTGACCAACGGCGAGACCGTCACGGTCTACGACACGTCCGGCCCCTACACCGATCCGGCCGCCGACATCAACATCCGCCAGGGCCTCAAGCCGGTGCGCAGCGAATGGGTGGCCGCGCGCGGCGACACCGAAAGCTACGAAGGCCGCCACCGCGTGGCGCTGGACGACGGTGGCAAACACGGCGAGGTGGCGGACGCCCGCATCGAAGCCCTGCGCGCCGAGGCCGCGAGCCTGCAGCGCCGGCCGCTGCGCGCGAAGCCGGGACAGAACGTCACGCAGATGCACTACGCCCGCCAAGGCATCGTCACGCCCGAGATGGAATACATCGCCATCCGCGAGAACGGCAAGCGCGAATGGATGCGCGAATACCTGGGCGATGCGGAGCGCGAGACGCGGCTCAAAGGCAACCCCATGGGCGCGCGCATCCCGGACGTGATCACGCCCGAGTTCGTGCGCGACGAGGTGGCACGCGGCCGCGCCGTGATCCCGGCCAACATCAACCACCCCGAGGTGGAGCCGATGATCATCGGCCGCAATTTCCTGGTGAAGATCAACGCCAACATCGGCAACTCGGCCGTCACCTCCAGCATCGAGGAGGAGGTGGAAAAACTGGTGTGGTCGATCCGCTGGGGCGGCGACACGGTGATGGACCTGTCCACCGGCAAGAACATCCACACCACGCGCGACTGGATCGTGCGCAACTCGCCCGTGCCCATCGGCACGGTGCCGATCTACCAGGCGCTCGAAAAGGTGGGCGGCGTGGCCGAGGACCTCACCTGGGCCATCTTCCGCGACACGCTGATCGAGCAGGCCGAACAAGGCGTGGACTACTTCACCATCCACGCCGGCGTGCGCCTGCCCTTCATCCACCTCACGACCAAGCGCCGCACCGGCATCGTCTCGCGCGGCGGCTCCATCCTGGCCAAGTGGTGCATCACGCACCACAAGGAAAACTTCCTCTACACGCACTTCGAAGAGATCTGCGAGATCATGAAGGCCTACGACGTGACCTTCTCGCTCGGCGACGGTCTGCGCCCCGGCAGCGGCGCCGATGCGAACGACGAAGCGCAGTTCGCCGAGCTGCGCACGCTGGGCGAACTGACGCAGATCGCCTGGAAGCACGACGTGCAGACCATGATCGAAGGCCCCGGCCATGTGCCCATGCACATGATCCAGGCCAACATGGACGAGCAGATCAAGCACTGCCACGAAGCCCCGTTCTACACGCTCGGCCCGCTGACCATCGACATCGCACCGGGCTACGACCACATCGCCTCGGCCATCGGCGCGGCCATGATCGGCTGGATGGGCACGGCCATGCTCTGCTACGTGACGCCCAAGGAACACCTGGGTTTGCCGGATCGCGACGACGTCAAGCAAGGGATCATCGCCTACAAGATCGCAGCCCACGCCGCCGACGTGGCCAAGGGCCACCCGGGCCAGCGCGCGCGCGACGACGCGATGAGCAAGGCACGCTTCGAGTTCCGCTGGCGCGACCAGTTCGCCCTCGGGCTCGATCCGCAAACCGCCGAGGCCTACCACGACGAAACCCTGCCCAAGGACTCCAGCAAGGAGGCGCATTTCTGCTCCATGTGCGGGCCCAAGTTCTGCTCCATGAAGATCACGCAGGACGTGCGCGACTACGCCGCCGCCAAGGGTTTGAGCGAAGAGCAGGCGCTGGCCGATGGGATGGCGCAGAAGAGTGCGGAGTTCAAGTCGGTCGGGGGCGCGTTCTACGTGCCCGTCGACACCTTGGTCAAGAAGGCCTGAGCCATGCCCCCGCGAATGAAAATCGGCATTGCCGGGGCGGGCGTGCTCGGGCGCCTGCTGGCCTGGCAGCTCGGCCGGGCCGGGCACGCAGTCACCGTGTTCGATCCGGCCACCGGCCCGCAGGCCCCGACCACCGGGCAGATCGGCGCTGCCATGGCGCCGCATGCCGCCGGCTTCACCGCCGCCGGCATGCTCAGCCCGCTGGCCGAGCTGGACAACGCCGGGCCCGACATCGCGCGCCTGGGCTGGCGCTCGCTCG
>NZ_BSPB01000044.1:0-3658 GCF_030160815.1 Hydrogenophaga electricum
GACGCGCGGCTGACGCACGCGCCACTGCCGCCCGAAGGCGTGTGGCCGAGCCCGGCCGACGCGCGCCACTGGCCGTTCCACGGGCGCGGCATCGAGGCCGAAATCGCCCTGCGGCTGGGCACCGATGTCGATGCCGCCATGGCCCAGCGGCTCCAGCCCGCGCAGGCGCCGGACCTGCTGGACGCGATGGCGGTGGCGGTCGAGATCGTCGATACGCGCTGGGCGCAGGGCCTGGCTGCGCCGGCCTGGCACAAGCTGGCCGACCTGCAGTCGCACGGCGCGCTGGTGCTCGGCGCCTGGCAGCCGCTGCGGGCGGTGGACTGGGCGCGCCAGCGCGTCGAGGTGCAGATCGGGGACCGGGTGCAGCACTTCACCGGCACCCACTCGCTGGGCGATCCGGCCTGGCTGTTGCCGCAGTGGCTGCGCCATGCCACGCGCGATGGCGCGGTGCTGCCGGCGGGCACGGTGGTCACCACCGGCACCTGGTGCGGCCTGCCGCAGGCGCAGCCCGGTGACGCCGTGCGTGTGGCCTTCGACGGCCTGGGCGAGGTGCGGGTGCGGTTCTAGGCATCGGCTTCAGGGCCTACCGCTATGGCCGGGCCCACCACCGGCGCAGCCCTTCCCAGAGCAGCAGGCTCAGGGCGGCGCAGAGCACGAAGGTCCACAGCGTGTGGCTGGGGTAGTGCGCACCGCGCAGGGTCTGCACGGCGCCGGTCAGCAGGCCCAGCGCGATCACGGCCACGAACCAGCGGGTGCCGGTGCCACGGGCGCGCTCCGCGCCGGCGGGCGGTCGCCACCGGGGCAGCACCAGGGGCAGGAAGGCAAAAGCGCTGGCCGCGTGGCCGCTGGGAAAGCAGCGGCCGGGTCCGCCATCGCTCAGGCCCCAGCGCCAGTGCGAGAGGTGGGCAGCGGTGCCGCCGAAGACCTGCAGGTCCCAGGGGCAACTGGTGCGGCTTCCGGCCTTGACCAGGTTGACCGCGATCAGGCTGGCGAGCACCAGCAGGGGCAGCGCCAGCCGTTCGCGCCGGGGCAGCGCGCCAGGCCGCCGCTGGGGCCACAGGGCCCACAGCCAGAGGCCGGCGTAGGCGATCAGCAGCACCTGGCGCAGGCCGTCGTGCAGCACGGCCGAGAGCCACCAGTCGGCGCGGCCGGCAAAGCCCTGGGGGTCGCCGATGCGCTGCATCACCCACAGATCGCCCGGGCTGGCGTCCCAGGCCAGGCCGGCCAGCACCACCAGCAGCCAGCCCGCCCCCAGGTGGCGCAGGGGCAGGGCTGGGGGGGAGGAAGGGATCGGGGCAGGCATGGGGTGGGGACTGTGGCCGGCGTGTCTTAAGTCGGGATTAATCCGCGCGCGCAAAATGCGAAAATTCACGGTTTCCCGGATCGGCATCCGCGTCAGCGCGGGGTCCCGCCAACATGAATCAACCCCCATCCCCCGTGGCCGAACCGCTTCTGGTGTCGGTGCTCATCCCGGCCAAGGACGAGGCCGGCAACATCGGCGCCCTGGCCGATGAAATCGCCGATGCGCTGCAGCCGGCCTGCCCCTTCGAAGTGGTGCTGGTCGACGACGGCAGCAGCGACGACACCGGCCAGGTCTTCCTGGCGCGCTGCCAGGCGCGCGGCGTGCCGGCCCAGCTCATCCGCCACCAGCGCAGCTGCGGCCAGAGCACGGCGCTGTGGACCGCGTCGCGCCACGCCCGCGGGCGCTATGTGGTGACCATCGACGGCGACGGCCAGAACGATCCGGCCGACATCCCGGCCCTGGTGCGCCAGGCGCAGGCGCTGGAAGCCGACGGCGCGCATTTCTGCATCGCGGGCTTTCGCCACCGGCGCAAGGACACCGAGTGGAAGAAGCTGCAGTCGAAGATTGCCAACAAGGTGCGCCGGCAGATCCTGGACGACGGCGTGCCCGACACGGGCTGCGGCCTCAAGCTGATTCCGCGCCAGACCTGGCTGCTGCTGCCGTACTTCGACCACATGCACCGCTACATCCCGGCGCTGGTGCGGCGCCTGGGCGGGCGCATCGCGGTGGTGCCGGTCAACCACCGCCACCGCACGGCCGGGGTGTCCAAATACACGGCCTGGAACCGGGTCTGGGTCGGCATCGTCGACATGGTCGGCGTGCGCTGGCTGATCCAGCGCAGCAAGCTGCCGGTGCTGGAACGGGTGGAAAGCACCGCCCCATGAAGTCGGACGCCAAGCTGTTCGTCAAGCCGCTGGTCTTGACGGCGGTGCTGACGCTGGCGTTTGTGGCCCTGCATTTCGGCTGGTGGGGCGAAGTCACCGAAGAAGACCTGCTGCGCGGCCTGTTCCAGCAGCACTGGAGCGTTGCCTGGCCGGTGTTCGCGCTGGGCGCCATCGTCTACACCGCCGTGGGCGGGCCGCGCCAGGTGCTCTCGTTCAGTTGCGGCTACCTGCTGGGTGGCTGGTGGGGCGGGCTGCTGGCCACGCTGCTCACCGGCCTGGGCGCGTTGCTGACGATGGCCGTGGTGCGCCACGCCGGCATGGACTGGGTGCGCCAGCGCCACGGGGGCCGCATCGACCTCATCCGCCAGGTGCTGGCGCAGGACACCTGGCTGTGGATCTGTGTCATCCGCCTGATGCCGGTCGGCTCCAACCTGGTGACCAACGTCGCCGCCGCGCTGGCCGGCCTGAGCCCGCGCGCGGTGTTCCTGGGCAGCCTGCCGGGATACCTGCCCCAGTCGCTGCTGTTCGCCTACGCCGGGCGCGGGGTGGCGCTGCAGGACCACTCCAAGCTCTGGATCAGCCTGGCGCTGCTGGTCGGCTCCAGCGTGGTGGCGTGGTATCTCTACCATCACGGTTTCAAACAACGCCTGGCCCGGTTCAAGGGATCGCTGGATGACTGAACAACGTGTGCCCCCGGTCCGCTCCGCCTGGCTGCTCTGGCTGCTGGTGGCCGTGGTGCTGCTGGCCGGCATCGGCCTGCGCGCGCCCTGGCCGGCCGACGAACCGCGTTTCGCGCAGATCGCGCGCGAGATGGTGGAGTCGGGCCAGTGGCTGTTCCCGCTGCGCGGGGGTGAACCTTATCCGGACAAGCCGCCAGTGTTCATCTGGCTGGTGGCGACCTTCTACGCGCTCACCGGCCACCTCAAGATCGCGTTCCTGCTGCCCAGCGCCCTGGCGGCGGCCGGCACGCTGTGGCTGGTGCAGGACATCGGGCGCCGCCTCTGGGGCGGTGAGGTTGGCCGCTGGGCCTTGCTGATCCTGCTGTTCACGCCGCAGTTCCTGCTGCAGGCCAAGACGGCGCAGATCGATGCACTGGCGTGCTTCTGGATCACGCTGGGCTGCTACGGCCTGCTGCGCCATTTCGTGCTCGGCCCGGCCTGGGGCTGGTACGCCGCAGCCTGGGTGGCGATGGCGCTGGGCATCATGACCAAGGGCGTGGGTTTTCTGCCCTTGCTGATGCTGATCCCGCTGGCGCTGTGGGCCGGCCAGGCGCGGCAGGCCTTGGGCGGGCCGGTGGCCGCCGCTGCCGCTGGCGCGCCCCGGTTCTGGGGCCTGCGGGCCTGGGTCGGGCCGCTGTGCCTGCTGGCCACCCTGGCGCTGTGGCTGGGGCCCATGCTGTGGGCGGTACAGGCCTCGGGCAGCGCCGAGCTGGCGGCCTACCGCGACAACATCCTGCTGCGCCAGACGGCCG
>NZ_BSPB01000044.1:3790-29964 GCF_030160815.1 Hydrogenophaga electricum
CACCGACGCGCGGGCGCGGACCCTGTTCCTGTGGGTGGTGTTCGTGATCGTCTTCTTCTCGTTCAGCCGCGGCAAGCGCGAGGTCTACATCCTGCCGGCGCTGCCCATGCTGGCGCTGGTGGGCGCGGCCCTGTGGGCGCGCGTGCAGGCCGAAGGCGGCGGCCGCCGCACCGCCTTCGTGCTGCGGCTGACCGCGCTCGCGCTGGGCGCGCTGCTGCTGGGCCTGGGGCTGACGGCGCTCTGGCGCCCCGAGGCCTTCGGTGACCGGGTGGACGACTACGCCGAAGCGCTGGCCGACCTGGCCCTGCCGCTGGGGGTGCTGGGCGCGGCCGTGCTGGGCTCGACGGCGCTGTCGTGGCGCCGGCCGGTCTTCCAGCAGCTCACGCTCGTGAGCCTGCTGTGCTGGCTGTTCGTGGCCCTGTGGGTCTGGCCGGTGATGAACCCGCACCGCACGCCGCGCGCGCTGATGGCCGACCTGGAACAGCGGGTGCCGGCCCGCACCGAGGTCGGGCTGATCGAGTTCAAGGAGCAGTTCCTGCTGTTCTCGCACCGCCCGCTCACGCACTTCAGCTACCTGGCGCCGCTGGCCGAGCAGGAACGCCGGGCCTGGCAATGGATGCGTGAACGGCCCGACCGCGTGATCCTCGCCCCCGACCACCTGGAACTGGCCTGCTTCGATCTGGGCCGCCAGCAGGTGCTGGGCAGTGCGCACCGGCGCGACTGGGTGCTGCTCGGGGCCGATGCCCTGCGCCCCGACTGCGCCGCGCCCGAGACCTGGCACGCCTACACCTGGCGCCCGCGCCGCATGGACATCCTCGAATGATCGAACCCTCTTTGTCGCCCCGCCGGGTGCTGATCACCGGTGCGGCCGGCTTCATCGGTTTCCACCTCACGCGCCACCTGCTGGCCCAGGGCCTGCAGGTGCTCGGCGTGGACAGCCTCAACGCCTACTACGACCCCCAGCTCAAGCAGGCGCGCCTGGCGCAACTGCAGGGCCAGGCCGGTTTCGCTTTCGAACAGCTGGACCTGGCGGACCGCGACGGCGTGGCCGCGCTGTTCGCCCGCGAGCGTTTCGACGCCGTGGTGCACATGGCCGCGCAGGCGGGTGTGCGCTATTCGGTCGAGCACCCCATGGCCTACCTCGACAGCAACCTCGCGGGCACCCTGACGCTGCTCGAAGGCTGCCGCGCGCAGGGCGTGGGGCACCTGGTCTACGCCTCGTCCAGTTCGATCTACGGCGCCGCGCGCGAGATGCCGCTGTCCGAATCGCAGATGACCGACCAGCCGGTGTCGCTCTACGCCGCCACCAAAAAAGCCAACGAACTCATGGTGCACAGCTACGCCCACCTGTACGGCCTGCCGGCCACCGGGTTGCGGCTGTTCACGGTCTACGGCCCCTGGGGCCGGCCCGACATGGCGATCTTCAAGTTCGTGCGGGCCGTGCTGGCGGGCGAGCCGATCCAGATCTACAACCACGGCCAGATGGAGCGCGACTTCACCTACGTGGGCGACGTGGTCGAAGCGGTCTGGCGCGTGCTGCTGCGCCCGCCGGTGCGCGGCGCCGACGGCCAGGCGCCCGCGCGCGTGCTCAACGTGGGCAACAGCCAGCCGGTGCCGCTGCTGCGGTTTGTGGAATGCATCGAGCAGGCCGTGGGCCGGCCGGCGCTGCGCGAGATGCTGCCCATGCAGCCGGGCGACGTGCCGCGCACCTGGGCCGACGTCGGGCCGCTGGTCGCGCTCACCGGGTTCGAGCCGCGCACCGACGTCGCCACGGGCGTCCGGCATTTCGTCGACTGGTATCGGGGTTATTACGGGGTCTGAGCGCTTTCTTAAGTCCGGTTTAAGTAATTTCGTCAGAATCTGGAATCCGGATCAACTGACCGGATAACCCATCCGGAAGAGAGCGCAACATGCGAGCTTTGGTGGTGGAAGACGATGCCGGCATCGCCGGTGGCCTGGCCGATTCCCTGCGGCAAGCGGGTTATGCGGTCGACGTGTGCGGCGGCGCCCAGGCGGCCTGGGCCGCGCTGTGCGTGGAACCGTTCGACGTGCTGGTGCTCGACCTCGGCCTGCCCGACGGCGACGGCCTGGACCTGCTGGCGCGCCTGCGCCGCCACCGCACGCGGGGCGCCGACAGCCTGCCGCGCAACGACCTGCCGGTGCTGATCATGACTGCGCGCGATGGCGTGAGCGACCGCATCAGCGGGCTCGACGGCGGCGCCGACGATTACCTCATCAAGCCCTTCGACACCGACGAGCTGCTGGCGCGCCTGCGGGTCATGCTGCGCCGCGCTGCCGGGCGCAGCAAGCCGGTGATCGAACACGGCGAAATCCTGCTCGATCCCGCCACCCGCACCGTCGAGCGCTCGGGCCAGGTGGTGCCGCTGGGCGGCAAGGAATACGCGCTGCTGCTGACGCTGCTGCAAGCCCGGCCCCAGGTGCTGTCCAAGGCCCGGCTGGAGGCCGCGCTGTACGGCTTCAACGAATCGGTGGAAAGCAACGCCATCGAGGTGCACATCCACCACCTGCGGCGCAAGCTCGGCGAAACGCTGATCCGCACCGTGCGTGGCGTGGGCTACTTCGTGCCGCGCGAAAGCCTTCCCAACCCGCAGCCGGTGGCCGAACCGGCCGCCGAACTGGCCGTGGCCCGCGCGGCATGACCGCGGCGGCGCCAGCGTCCGCCTCTGCCCGGCGCACGCTCTGGCGCCACCTGCTCGCCTGGGCCCTGGGGGCCCTGGCGCTGGTGTGGGGGTCGCTGGTGGCGGTGGCCTGGTACACCGGCCACCACGAAGCGCGCGAAATCACCGACGGCCAGCTCATCGCCACCAGCCGCCTGTGGCTGGCCACCGCGCCCGACGATCACCGCGTCCTCAGCGCCCCGCTCAGCCGTCAGGGGCTCAATGCCTATGTGCTGGACATGGCCGTGCTGCAGTGGGAGGGCGACCGCCTGCGCACCGACACGCACGGCCTGGCCGCGCGCCTGCCGGCCGGCGCCTTGCGCCCGGGCCTGTCCACCGTGGTGCTCCAGGGCGACGGTGCGCCGCACGAATGGCGCATGTACGTGGCCGAAGACCCGGCCGAATGGCGCCGCGTGGCGGTGCTGCTGGACATGGGGCAGCGCTACGACCTGGCCATGGACATGGCGCAGCACATGGCCCGGCCGGCGCTGCTGATCATGCCGCTGATCGCGGTGGTGCTCTGGTGGGCGATCCGCCGCGGCCTGCGCCCGCTCGACCGGCTCTCGCGCGAGGTGGCCTCGCTCGACACCCTGGCCGGCCAGCGCTTGCAGCCGCACCACCAGTTCCGCGAATTCGCCAGCATCGTGCACGCCATCAACACCCTGGTCGACAACCTGCAGGACCAGGCGCAGCGCGAACGGCAGTTCGCCTCCGACGTGGCGCACGAACTGCGAACCCCGCTGGCGGCCATGACGCTGCAGGCCAGCGCGGCCCGGGCCGATCCGTCGCCCGAGCGGCTGGACCAGCTCGAACGCGAATCCCTGCGGGCCGGGCGCATCCTGGCGCAACTGCTCGACCTGGCGCGGGCCCAGCGACCCGGGCGCGACGAGGCCTCGGCGCTGACCCAGGTCGCCCTGGGCGACGTGGCGGCCGATCTGGTGGCGGCGCACGCCCCCCTGGCCTACGAACAGGGGCATGAACTCGCGCTCGTGCAGCCGGACGGCGCGGTGCGCGTGCAGGTGCGCCGCCTGCTGCTGGAGCTGGCCCTGCGCAACCTGATCGAAAACGCCATCCGGCACACGCCCGAGGGCACGCAGGTGGTGGTCGAGGTCTGGCAGGACGCCCAGGGCGTCGGGGTGGCGGTCAGCGACGACGGCCAGCGCCCGCTCGACCTGGTGGTGCCCGCCGGGGTCGAGCGCCTGCCGCTGGCCCGGCGCGATGCCGACGGCCTGGGCCTGGGCCTGCGGCTGGTGCAGCGCATCGCCGAACAGCTCGGGGCGCAGTTCCGGCGCGACACGCCGCCGGCGCCGATGACGACCCGTTTTGCCCTGGTCTGGCCGGCCGCAGCCACCCCCGAAGACCCTGCATAAGCCCGGATAAGGTGGCCTTAATGTCGGCTGCCTAAGGTGCGCGGGCCAGCGTGTGCTGGCGTCTGTCGCCCCGCACCATGGCTCTGTCGATTTCCCGCTTTTCCGCCGGCTCCGCCGCCGCTCCTGCACCCGATGCGCGCCCTTCGGGCGTGCTGCGCGGCCGGTTCGACGTGCTGCCCGGTGCCCCGGTGCTGGTGCTGGCCCTGTGGCTCACGCTGACCGGCAACCTGCCCCTGTGGCAGCGCATCGGTTCGCTCGACGGCTCGTTGGCCTTCCGGCTGGGGGGCTCGATCGGGCTGGGCCTGCTCATCGGCTGCCTGAACCTGGCGCTGCTGGCCTTGCTGGCCTGGCCCCGCGTCTGGCGGCCTGCGGCCACGGTGCTGATCCTGGTGACGGCGCTGGCCGGCCACTTCATGGCCGAATACGGTGTGGTGATCGACACTTCCATGCTGGTCAACGCCCTGCAGACCGACACCCGCGAGGTGCGCGACCTGCTCTCGCTGCGCCTGCTGCTGACCGTGCTGGGCATCGCCGGCCCGGCGCTGTGGTGGGTCTGGCGCCGGCCGCCCACCGGGGCCACCCGCTGGTGGCGGCAGGCCACGCGCAACGCCGGCACGGCCGCCCTGGCCCCGGCGCTGGTGGTGCTGGCGGCGGTGCTCAGCTATTCCTCGCTGGCCTCGCTCATGCGCAACCACAAACCCCTGCGCTACATGGCCAACCCCCTGGCCAGCGTGTACGCGATCGGCCGGCTCGCGCTCGACCAGGCGCCGACCCCGGCGCGCACGCTGACGCCTGTGGGCACCGACGCCCACGTCGTGCTGCCGGCCCAGGCCCACCGCCGGCCCGCCCTGCTGATGCTGGTGGTGGGCGAAACCGCCCGCGCCGAAAACTTCGGCCTCGACGGCTACCCCCGCGACACCACGCCGGCCCTGGCGCGCTGGCAGGCCGCCCAGGCCGGGCAGGGCCAGGGCAGCCTGGTGAACTTTGCCGACGTGCAGTCCTGCGGCACCAACACCCAGGTGTCGGTGCCCTGCCTGTTCTCGCCGCTGTCGCGCGAAGAGGGCGGCAACCAACCGCCCACGCAGGAAAACCTGCTCGATGTGCTGCAGCGCGCCGGGCTGGCCGTGCTCTGGCTCGACAACCAGTCGGGCTGCAAGGGCGTGTGCGACCGCGTGCCCCATGCCAGCACGCGCGAGCTGAACGTGCCGGGCCTGTGCGAGGGCGGCGAGTGCCTGGACGAGGTGATGCTGCAGGACCTGGACGCGCGCATCGCCGCGCTCGACCCGCAGCGGCGCGAAAAGGGCGTGGTGGTGGTGCTGCACCAGATGGGCAGCCACGGCCCGGCCTATTTCAAGCGCGCCCCGGCAGCGGCCAAACGGTTCCTGCCCGAGTGCGAGAGCAACACGCTCAGCGACTGCACGCCCGAGGCGCTGCGCAACACCTACGACAACAGCATCGCCTACACCGACCACGTGCTCGACCTGGGGCTGCAGTGGCTGCAGGCCCAGGCACAGGGCGGCCGCTACGACACCGGGCTGCTGTACGTGTCCGACCACGGCGAATCGCTGGGCGAGAACGGGCTGTACCTGCACGGCCTGCCTTATGCGCTGGCGCCTTCGCAGCAGACCCACGTGCCGATGGTGATGTGGCTGTCCGACGCGCTGCAGGAGCGCACCGGCATCGATGGCGCCTGCCTGCGCCGCCAGACCAGCCTGCCGCTGTCGCACGACAACGTGTTCCATTCCGTGCTCGGCCTGATGCAGGTGCACACGCTGGCCCATCTGCCGGCGCTGGACATCACCGCGCCCTGCGGGCAGGCATCGCCGCTGGCCCGGGAAGACACCCGCGGCGCCGGGCTGGGCTGAGGGCTGCCCGGTGGGGCCGGGCCGGGTTTTTACAATGCGCGGTGGTATTCAGCGCAACAACCCCGGACATCACCATGCAATTCATCCGCTTCTCCGACCTGTGCGCCCAAGGCAAGGCCCAGGGCAAACGCGTCTTCATCCGTGCCGACCTGAACGTGCCGCAGGACGACGCCGGCCACATCACCGAAGACACCCGCATCCGCGCCTCGGTGCCCGCGATCCAGATGGCGCTGGACGCCGGCGCCGCGGTGATGGTCACCAGCCACCTGGGCCGCCCGACCGAAGGGGCGTTCAAACCCGAAGACTCGCTGGCCCCCGTGGCCGCCCGCCTGGGCGAACTGCTGGGCCGCCCGGTGCGCCTGGTGGCCGACTGGGTCGACGGCGGCTTTGACGTTAAGCCCGGCGAAGTCGTGCTGCTGGAAAACTGCCGCCTCAACAAGGGCGAGAAGAAGAACAGCCCCGAACTGGCGGCCAAGCTGGGCAAGCTGTGCGACATCTTCGTGCACGACGCCTTCGGCACCGCCCACCGCGCCGAAGGCACGACCTACGGCATTGCCGAAACCGCGCCCATCGCCTCGGCCGGCCCGCTGCTGGCGGCCGAGATGGATGCGATTGGCAAAGCCCTGGCCAACCCGAAGCGCCCCCTGGTGGCCATCGTCGCCGGCAGCAAGGTCTCGACCAAGCTGACCATCCTGCAGAGCCTGGCCAAGAACGTGGACGGCCTGATCGTCGGCGGCGGCATCGCCAACACCTTCATGCTCGCGGCCGGTCTGAAGATCGGCAAGAGCCTGGCCGAGCCCGACCTGCTGGGTGAAGCCACGGCCGTGATCGAAGCCATGAAAGCGCGCGGCGCCGAGGTGCCGATCCCCGAAGACGTGGTCTGCGCCAAAGCCTTCGCGGCCGACGCGGAAGCCACGGTGAAGGCCGCCACCGACGTGGCCGACGACGACCTGATCCTGGACATCGGTCCCAAGACCGCGGCCAAGCTGGCACAGAAGCTCAAGCAGGCCGGCACCATCGTCTGGAACGGCCCGGTGGGCGTGTTCGAGTTCGCGGCCTTCGAGAACGGCACCAAAGTGATCGCACAAGCCATTGCCGAATCGAGCGCCTTCAGCATCGCCGGCGGTGGCGACACGCTGGCGGCGATTGCCAAGTACGGCATCGAGAAGGACGTGGGCTACATCTCCACCGGCGGTGGCGCCTTCCTCGAAGTGCTCGAAGGCAAGACGCTGCCGGCGTTCGAGGTGCTGGCGCGGCGGGCGGGTGTTTGAAGGCAGCGGCAGGACTTCGGCAAAGGGCGGCATGGGCCGCCCTTTGTTTTTTGGGTCTTTGGCTTTTTGTGATCGAAGCCCGCTGAAGGCGGGTCTTGCGGGCGCCAGGGGGGTGCCTGTGCAGGCTAGTATTTGTAGGTTGGAACATTGCCAAGTCCGAGGCAACCGCGTGCTGTGTCCTGTCTGGCGATGCGGCTGAGCGCAGGCGGACCGCTGTCAGCCAACCATTTCAGGGAGAAAACAATGAAACAGTGGATCACCCGAGCGTTGGCTATCGCAGGGCTTGTCGGCAGCGGCCTGACCGCCTGCGGCCAGACCCAGAACCCCAGCTCTGCCGCTGCGGCGCCTTTGGGGCAACCCAGCATTCCGGTGGTGCTGCCCATGCCTGTCGACAAGGCCGGGCACACCGTGCAGACCGAGTTCTGGATTCCGCCCAAGGCCGATGGGTACAGAGGGTTCTACGCGGGCCTGCGCGTGCCGTTCGCGCCCGGTGATGATGCCGGGCGCATTCGCCTGATCGACTCGCATCCGGTCAAGGTGCGTCTGATGTTGCACCGCATCGACGAAGGACGCTTCGAACCCGTGATATTTGGCATCTCTGTACGGGTGTCCGGTCCGTATGAGCCCGGTGAATTTGAGCCCCGAAAGCTGCCCGACGGTGTGGCGGTTTCCGAGGGGGAGTACAGCTCGCACTCCGGCATGCCCCGGGGCACGCCCGACGCCAGCTTCTACCAACTCAGTCTGGCCGGTGCCGGCAAGCTCACCCCCGGGCAATACCGGCTGGAGGCCACGGTGCTGGAGGACCAGCCGGCCCTGCGGGGCCTGCCGGTGTTCCTGACCTTTCTTGAGAGCAAGTGGCACAAATAGGCCGATAGAGACAGGGAGCACCACATGGGCGGACCAAATACACAGGCCACGTCATCACCGCGTTACACCGTCACGACCTACCTGGCCTATCCGGGCACACCACTCAAGGATGGCGACGGCAACCTCACTGGCCAGACCTCGGCCGCTGGGCACATGTGGTACGAAATCGGTGATGGATCGACCTACAACAGTTACGGCTTTGCTCCCAAGGTACATGGGCAGAGCAGCGGTCCGGGTGAGGTGGTACGCAGTGACACCAAGACCTACCACCAGCCGGGCTACAGTCGCACCCTGGAAATCAGCGCCGAACAGTACCAGCGCCTGAAGCAGTTCGGTGAACTTGGCGTTGACGAGCAGTGGCGCCACTTCCGGAGCGACTACAAAGGCCTGACCAACAGTTGCATCGACTTCACCTGGGGCGCGCTCAAGCATGCCGGCATCGAAAGGCACCAGCCGGCACAGACCTTGCCCAACGAATTCGGCTTCGTGCAGGAAGTGCCCGCCCACGACACGCCGATCGATCGTGGGTTCGACGGTACGGTCAAGGTCATGCCCAACCAGCGCCATCTGCAGCAACTGGCCCCGCCGGTGCCTGGGAGCGAACTCAACCAGGAGCGCAGCCACCCCGCCCCCGTGCGCAGCCTGATGCAGCGCCTGCTCACGGAAAACGAATCCGGGCGCAGCGATCTCGGCCCGGTCAGCCGGCAACTGCTCGCGGACAGCGAGCGTGAAGTGGCGCAAGTGGCCGAGCGCCATGGTCTGCCCTGGGACCAGGGCCTGACCAACACCTGCTACGCCGTGGCTGCCACGGCGCGCCAGTGCGGCATGACAAGGGTGAACCTTTTCCATGCCGCCGACGGCCAAATCCGGTTTGGCCAACACGACGGATACACCCTGCGCGAGGCCGATCTGGATGCCAGGGAAGTGGCGAACACGCCGATGGCCCATTCGGCACAGGCGCTGGCTGAAATGGACCAGCACCGGCTGCCGGCGGCCCTGCAATGGCCGCATCCACTCGGCAGCGAACCGGCGCCGGACTTGCTGCCTGCCCGTGCGAGGACCTGATACAGAGAGGCGGCATCCGATCACTCGGAGCGTCCTCCCTGGGCGTTTCCTGCCCAGGCGGGCGGTGGGGCTTCAGGACCCCTTGGCCTTCTGCAGCAGCTGGCGCGCTTCGTCGCGGCGGCCCTTGTCGGCCAGGGGGCGGCCCGGGCGGTCGGGGGCCTGCAGGGCTTTTTCGAGATAGGGCACGGCGTCGGCGGACTTGCCGGTTTCCACCAGGAATTCGCCGTAGAAGTAATTGGCGTCGATGCCCTGGGGGTTCACGGCCAGGGCCTTTTGCAGCAGGTCGCGCGCCTTGTCCTTGTCGCCGAAGCCGATCGGCCAGCCGGGCACCTTGTAGTACAGCACGCCCAGGCTGTTGTAGGCCGAGCCGTCGAGCGTTTTGGGGTCGATCTGGATCGCCTGTTCGTACAGGGTCTTGGCCTGCTTGACCAGGGGCAGCGCGCCCAGGCCGCCCTTTTCGCCGGCCAGGGAGCTGAGGATGATGCCTTCCCACACCAGGGGTTCGGCGCGGCCGGCGTGTTCCTGGCTCAGGGCGCGCGCGCGCTGGGCCAGCGCGTCGAAGCGTTTTTCGCGTTCGGCCGCCGGGGCCTGGTAGCGCGTGGTTTCCCAGCCGCGCTGCAATTCCTGCACGGCTTCGTCGACGCTGGCGGCGTGGCCCAGCAGGGGCGCGGCCGCGCCCAGGGCGAGCAGGGCGCCAAGCAGTTGCCGGCGGGCGGTGAAACGGGATGGGGAGCGGGTGTCGGTGACCATGAAGAACTCCGGAAAGACAGAACAGGCGGATGGGGCGGAATCAGCGCAGCAGCGGGGGCGGCGCCGTGGGGGCGGAGGGCGACGGCGGCAGGCTTTCGCGGTGGCGGCGGAAGCTGCCGTCGAGCCATTCGGGGGCCAGGCCATTCAGGCGCGCCGCGAACTTTTCCGGGAAACCCAGGAAACGCTCGCCCACCGGGTGGCGGATCAGCGCCAGCAGGGCGTCGGCCACGGCAGTCGGTGGGTCCTGGGCCGTGCCGGTGGCGCGGTTGTAGGCCTGCACCTGCGGGTCGTTGAAGCCGGTGTCGGTGCTGCGCGGCCCGAGGTACTGCACCTGCACGGTGCTGTCCTGCAGTTCGCGCCGCAGGGCCTGGGCGAACCCGCGCAGCCCGAACTTGCCGGCGCTGTAGACGCTGAAGCCGGGCAGGCCGATGGCGCCGAGGGCCGAGCCGACGAAGATGAGCTGGGCGTCGGTCAACTGCTGCAGGTGGGGCAGCAGCGCGCGGGTCAGCCGCATGGGGGCGAGCAGGTTGGTCTGCAGCACCGCTTCGAGCGTGTCGTCGCTCAGCTGTTCCAGCCGGCCGAAGGCGGGCAGGCCGGCGTTGTGGATGACCACGTTGCAGCACAGCCGCGTGGCCTCGCTGGCCAGGGCCCGGGTGTCCTGGGCGTGGCCCAGGTCGGCGGCCGTCCAGCGGATGCGTGTGGCGTCGAAGCCTTCGGTGACCAGCCGCCGCGACAGGGCGTCGAGCCGTTCGTGCGAGCGGCCGCTGAGCAGCACGGCAGCCCCCGCGCGCAGCAGGGCGCGCGCGCTGGCCTGGCCGATGCCACCGGTGGCGCCGGTGAGCAGCACGCGGGCGTGGGCGGGGTTCATGCGGGTTGGGCCTCGGTGGTGGCGGCCTGCGCCGCCGGCAGCGGCAGGCTGTGGAACACGTCGGCATACAGGCGGTAGAAGGCGCTGGCGGCGTGCACGATGTCGGCCTGGTCCTGCGGGTCTTCGATGCGGTCCATCAGCAGTTCGAAGTGCGCGGTGTGTTCCTGGTCGAGCGTGCCGTGCGAGCGCAGGTAGCTGAAGGCCGTGTCGGGCAGGTTCAGCCCGCTCTGGATCTGGTCGGCGGCCATCAGGGCGAGGGCCACGCTGGTGCCTTCGAGCACGTGGACCATGCCAAAGAAGCCCAGCGGGTTGCGCCGCGCGATGGTGTCGTAGGCGTAGGCCACCATGACTTCGGTGGCGTGCCCGGGCGGGCCCTGGCGCACGGCTTCGGCGTCGCCGCCGCAGGCGCGGATGTCGTTGAGGATCCACTCGTCGTGGCCGCGCTCCTCTTCCACGTATTCGTCCATGGCGTCGTTCAGCCAGGCGTGGTGCGGGGGCAGCGCGGCCTTGCAGGCCTGCAGCAGCGGCACCGTGTGGCGCACGTGGTGGAAGGCCTGGGTGAGGAAGGCCAGGTAGGCCGGGGCCGAGACGCGGCCTTGCAGGGCGCCCTGGATGATGGGCACCGACAGCAGTTCGCTGCGGGCGGCCTGGGTCTGCTGGACAAGCTGGTCATAGAAAGACATGGACGGACTCCTTCAGGGTCAGGACGGGAAGGCCGGCGCGGTCTCGTCGTAGAGCGCGGCGGCGTGCAGGGTTTCGATGGCCTGGCGCTGTGGCCGGCCGTTGGCGGTGGCCAGGCCGGCTTCGGGCGTGAAGTCGGCGCGGGCCCGCACCCAGTGGCCGATGCGCGCGTAGTCGGGCAATTCGCGGTTGGCCTCGGCCACGGCGGCCTGCAACTGGGCGTCGCTGGCGTCGGGCCGCAGCGGCCAGAGCACCGCCGACAGGTGCGGGCGGGCTTCACCGAACACCACGGCCTGCGCGATGGCGGGCTGGCCGCGCAGCGTGGTCTCGACCCATTCGGGCGAGACGTTGCGGCCGAAGGCGGTGATGAGCACGTGGCGCAGGCGGCCGCGCACATGCAGGAAGCCGTCTTCGTCGAGGTGGCCGACGTCGCCCGTGGGCCACCAGACGGGGGCGGGTGCGTTGTCGCCGAGGTAGCCCAGCATCAGGCTGCCCGCCACATGGATCTGGCCCCGGTCGTCCACGTGCACGCGGGCGTGCGGCAGGGGCCGACCGGCGCTGCCGGCGCGGTCGGCGCCAGGGAGGTTGAGGGTCTGCACCGAACTGCCTTCGGACAGGCCATACCCTTCGTGGGCCGGAATGCCCACCTGGCGGGCCGCCAGCAGCAGGGTTTCGCCCACGGCGGCGCCCCCCACGGCGACCAGGCGCAGCGAGGCCGGGGCACGCTGGCCGGTGGCGGCCAGCCAGCCGGCCCAGGCGCGCAGCATCTGCGGCAGCAGGATCAGGCTGTGGGGCCGGGTCTGCATGACCGCGGCATGGAAGGTGGCCGGGTCGAAGCGGGACGAGCCTTCCAGCCCGAGCCGGGCCAGCGGCAGCACCACACATTCGGCGCCAGCAGCCAGCGGCGCCAGCAGGCCGGCCACGTTCTCCAGCAGCACCGGCAGCGGCAGGGCGCACAGGTGGCGGCGGATGTCCAGCGGCGCAAGCGCCTGCACCAGGCCCTGCGCCACCTGGTCGAGCCCGGCGGCGCCCAGGCACACGCCCTTGGGATTGCCGGTGGTGCCCGAGGTGAAGGTGATCTTCTGCGTGCCGGCGGGCAGCGGCAGCGGCACCGGCCGCGCCGCCAGCGTGTGCAGCGCCAGCGCCGTGCCGGCCAGCGTGAGCGGCCGCGGCGTGCCGGTCAGGCCCAGCAGGTCCATCACGGCGGCGGTGATCAGCGCGTCGGCGCCGCTGGCCTGCAGGACGTGGGCGATCTGGGGCGCGGTGAAAAAGCCCGGGATCGGCAGGTGCACGAGCCCGGCCTCGGCGAGCGCCAGATCGAGCACGGCCCAGGCGGCCGAGTTGTCGAGCAGGGTCGCCACGACGCGCCGGGGCGCGGCGCCGAGGGTCTCGGCGGTCTGCTGCACCAGTTGGTCCAGCGCGGGGCGGGGCAGGGCCAGATCGTCCTGGCGCAGCAGGACCTCGCCCATCGGGGGCGTGGGGATCGGGGGGGTCATGGCAGGGAAGGGGTGATGGGGGGTCTGCTGCGCTGGCGGATCAGCCGCAACGCGGCCTGCAACCGGCCCGCGAGCACCACCGGGTGGTGGTCGTAATAGCTGCCCCAGGCCTGGGCCTGCGGGCCCAGGGCGAGCGGGTGGGCATGGCCCAGGGCCAGCGGGGTGACGCCGAGCCGCACGAAAAGCTGGCGCAGTTCCTGGGTCAGCGTGCTGGTGACCCATTCGACCGGCTGCGTCGCCAGGTGCTGGCCCAGCAGCAGGATCAGGCGGCGGCCTTCGCCCGCGCGTTCGGCGGCCAGTTGGCCCACTTCCACGATGCCCTGGCGGGACACGGCCTCGCCGGCCTGCTGGGCGAGCAGCTGTTCGATCGGGGCGTCGAGGTAGTGTTCGAGGAACAGCGGCCCCTGGCTGGCCGGGCGGTAGCCGGCGGCGGCCACGATGCGGCCGCTGTCGCGCTCGCGCAGGCTCACCAGTTGTGGGGCGAACTGCTGGACGCGGGCGCCGAAGCGGCGCGCAAAGACGCGGGCGATGAAAGCCTGCACGGCATCCCGGTCCGGGTCGTTGGCGTCATGGACGTGCCAGACCGTGCCGCCGGCGAGAGGCGGTCCGTGATCGGGCGGGGTCGAAGGCATGGGAAGGGGCAGCAAGGCAAACACTCCTGAAGGCGGTCGCGCCAGCGGTGCGATCCGAACGTGTTTGCATGGTGGCCAGGGCCGATTAAGGCTTGCTTAGCGGCGGCCGCGTCCGACGGACGGTCGGTGTCCGCGGCTCAGTCGGCAGGGGGCGGTGCCGGCCGGGTGGGGATGCGCAGCACCACCCAGGCGCCGATGGCGCCCAGCACCGCCAGAGCGATCTGTGCCGCCAGGCGGTGGCGGAAGCCCCAGATCGACAGGCTCACCATCACCAGCATGGAGGCGATGGCGATGGTCTTGGTGCGCCGCGTGAGGCTGCGGTGCGCTTCCCAGTCGCGCAGCATCGGGCCCATCCAGCGGTGGTTGAGCAACCAGGCGTGCAGGCGCGGCGACGCCTTGGCGTAGCAGGCGCCCGCGAGCAGCACGAACGGCGTGGTCGGCAGGCCCGGCAGCACCACCCCGATGAGCCCCAGCAGCAGCGACAGGCTGCCCGCGACCCAGAGCAGGGCGCGCACCGTGCGCGAGGGATGGGGGCCGCTCATGGCGCGAACAGGCCGAGCGGGTGGTGGGTTACGGCCACGCTGACCATGAAGCCCACGCAGGCCAGGGCCGCCAGGGCGAAGCCGGCGCGTGCCACCCGGGTGGGCGCCCGTTTGAGGCCCAGTGTGCCGAGCCCGATGTAGAGCACCAGCAGCACCAGCTTCACGCCCAGCCAGGTGTCGGGGCCGAGCGGGTTGAGTTGCAGCAGCCACCACAGGCTGGCGCCGGCGGCCAGCAGCGCGGTGTCGATCAGGCTGCTGGCGCGGCGCACGGCCGGGGCCAGCGGCCAGGCCTGGCCGAAGAAAACCCCCAGCGCCCGGGCTGCGTAGCCGGCCACGCTCAGACCGACCAGGCCGATGTGGGCCGGCCGCAGGAGGGGGTAGAGCAGGGCGGTCAGTTCGGGCGAAGGCATGGCGCGCAGACCGGGGCGGACCCGGATGCGGCGATCATAGCCAGCCCGTGTGCGGGCCCTGCGCCGGTATGCCCGTCAGGCGCCGAGCGTCGGGTAGTCGGTGTAGCCGTGTTCGCCGCCACCGTAGAAGGTGTTCTTGTCGGCCTTGTTGAACGGGCCGCCGGCGCGCAGGCGGGCCACCAGATCGGGGTTGGCGATGTAGGAGCGGCCGAAGGCCACCAGGTCGGCGCCGCCGGTCACGGCCTGCTCGGCCAGCGCCAGGTCGTAGCCGTTGTTGACCATCCAGGCGCCGGTGCCGCCGGCATCGCGATAGGCCGCGCGCAGGGCGGCGTAGTCGAACGGGCGGTCGGGCAGTTCGCGCGGGCCGCCGGTCGAGCCTTCGATGATGTGCACATAGGCCAGGCCCAGCGGGGCCAGGAAGCGCACCACGTGGTCGAACAGCGGCTGCGGGTCGGCGTCGACGATGTCGTTGGCCGGGGTCACGGGCGACAGCCGGATGCCCACCTTGCCGGCCCCGATGGCGCCGGTGATGGCGGTGGTGACTTCGCGCAGCAGGCGGGCGCGGTTGTCGATGGTGCCGCCGTAGGCGTCGCTGCGCTGGTTGGCGCCGGTCTTGAGAAACTGGTCGATCAGGTAACCGTTGGCGGCGTGGATTTCCACCCCGTCAAAGCCCGCCTCGATGGCCGCCAGCGCGGCGCGGCGGTAGTCGTCGACGATGCCGGGGATTTCGCCGATGTCGAGCGCGCGCGGTGTCGACGTGTCGACGAAGGTCGGGCCTTCGGGCGTGAGCAGCACCGTCTTGGTCTTGGCCGCGATGGCCGAGGGCGCCACCGGGGCGCCGCCGCCGGGCTGCAGCGAGGTGTGCGACACGCGGCCCACGTGCCAGAGCTGGGTGACGATCTTGCCGCCGGCGGCGTGCACCGCGGCCGTCACGCCCTGCCAGCCGGCGATCTGCTCGGGTGCGTACAGGCCGGGCACGTCGGCATAACCCTGGCCCTGGTGGCTGATGGCGGTGGCTTCGGTGATCAGCAGGCCCGCGCTGGCGCGCTGGGTGTAGTAGGTGGCCATCAGCGGCGTGGGCACCGCCTGCGGCGCGCGGTTGCGCGTCAGCGGCGCCATCACGATGCGGTTGGCCAGGGACAGGCTGGCGGCCTGAACGGGATCGAACAGTGAAGACATGGTGCTGGGTTCCGGTTGGGGGCAGGGGAAGGTGGGGAAGTGGGCGAGAGCCTAGCGCTTTCGGCAGCGGTGTGTCGTCATGCACCGGACAGGCCCCGCGAGAGCGCCGGTTTTGACCCAATCGGTGGCGCCGGCCGGCGTGGCTGCGCACAATCGGGGCATGAACACGCCCACCTCGTCCCTGCCACGCACCCGCTTGTCCCTGCTCGATCTGGTGGCCGTCCGGGAAGGCGGGACCGTGGCCGAGGCGCTGGCCATCGCGCTGCGCACCGCCCAGCACGTCGAAACCCTGGGGTTCGAGCGCTACTGGCTGGCCGAGCACCACAACATGCCGGGCATCGCCAGCTCGGCCACGGCGGTGCTCGTGGGGCATGTGGCCGGCGGGACGCAGCGCATCCGCGTGGGCTCCGGTGGCATCATGCTGCCCAACCACGCGCCGCTGGTGGTGGCCGAAGCCTTCGGCACCCTGGCCGAGCTGTACCCGGGGCGCATCGACCTGGGGCTGGGCCGCGCGCCCGGCACCGACCCGATGACCATGCGCGCACTGCGCCGCGACCGCGTCGAAACCGAAAACGACTTCCCGCACGAAGTGGCCGAGCTGCAGCGCCTGCTCGACGAGGCGCAGCCTGGCCAGCGCCTGGTGGCCGTACCCGGTGCCGGCACCCAGGTGCCGATCTACCTGCTGGGTTCCAGCCTGTTTTCGGCCCAGCTCGCGGCCGAGCGCGGGCTGCCCTACGCCTTTGCCTCGCACTTTGCGCCCCGCTACCTGCTGCAGGCGCTGGCGCTGTACCGGCAGAATTTTCGCCCCTCGGCGGTGCTCGACAAACCCTACGCCATCGTCGGCGTGCCCCTGATTGCGGCACCGACCGACGACGAGGCCGCCTTCCTGGCCAGCAGCACCTACCAGCGCGTGCTCGGCATCCTCACCGGCCGGCGCGGGCGCCTGCCGCCGCCGGTGGCCGGCTTTCTGGAAGGGCTGGATGCGCAGGCCCGCGCCGCCGTGGCCGATTTCCTGGCCTGCGCCGTGGTGGGCAGCCCCGATACGGTGCGCCAGGGCCTGGCGGCCCTGTCCGAAGCCACGGCAGCGGACGAGTTCATGTTGGTCAGCGACGTGTACGATCCCGCCTTCCGCCTGCGATCGCTCTCGATCGCCGCCGAGATTGCCAAAGCAGGTTAGTTAGCGCCTGCTTCTGGTATTTCTTCGTTTTGCCGCCACTTTGGCACAGGGTTTGCCTGTAAGCTCGCTGCCCCGCCGCGGGGCACCTGCCCGAAGTTGACGCAGAACAAGTCCCGCCGTACGGCGGCCCGTTAGTCTGGCGACCACTTTTTGGCGTCATCATCTCCTGCTGTGTTTTCCATGCCGCCCGTTGCCGGCATTTTTTCTTTTGCACCATGAAACGAGACAACGATCTCCGCGCCCAAGATCTCTCCCGTGTCCAACCCATCAGCCAGGACGTTCTGGCCGAGAAATACCTCAAACCCGGTGAAACCGGGGTCGAAGACCTGTACCGCCGCGTGGCGCGTGCGCTGGCTTCGGTGGAAAAGGAGCCGATCCGCGCCGAATGGGAACAGAAGTTCCTCGACAACCTGCACGCGGGCGCCATCGGTGCCGGCCGCATCATGAGCGCCGCCGGCACCGACATCCAGGCCACGCTGATCAACTGCTTCGTGCAGCCCGTGGGCGACTGCATCCAGGGCTTCGACGACGAAGGCTTCCCCGGCATCTACGAAGCGCTGCGCGAAGCCGCCGAAACCATGCGCCGTGGCGGTGGTGTGGGCTACGACTTCTCGCGCATCCGGCCCAAGGGCGCCGAAGTCAAGGGCACGCACTCCATGGCTTCGGGTCCGTGCAGCTACATCAACGTGTTCGACCAGAGCTGCTCCACCGTGGAAAGCGCCGGCGCACGCCGTGGCGCCCAGATGGGCGTGCTGCGCATCGACCACCCGGACGTGCTGGAATTCATCACCGCCAAGCGCACGCCCGGCCGCTGGAACAACTTCAACGTCTCGGTGGGCGTGTCCGACGCCTTCATGGAGGCCGTGGCGGCCGACCAGCTCTGGGAACTGGTGCACCGTGCCCGCCCGGGGGCCAAGCTGATCGACAAGGGCGCCAGCCAGCGCGCCGACGGCCAGTGGATCTACCGCAGCGTGCCCGCGCGCGAGCTGTGGGACACCATCATGAAGTCGGCCTACGACTTCGCCGAGCCGGGCATCCTGTTCCTGGACAAGATCAACCACGACAACAACCTGCGCTACTGCGAAGACATCGCCGCCACCAACCCCTGCGGCGAGCAGCCGCTGCCGTCCTACGGCTGCTGCGATCTGGGCCCCATCATCCTCACGCGCTTCGTGCGCAACCCCTTCGGTTTCGGTGGCCTGCCGGGCTTCGACTTCGCGGCCTTCGAGGCCGTGGTGGCGACGCAGGTGCGCGCGCTCGACAACGTGCTCGACGTGACCTTCTGGCCGCTGGAACAGCAGCGCGCCGAATCGGCTGCGAAGCGCCGTATCGGTGTGGGCTTCACCGGCATGGGCAACACCCTGGCCATGCTCAGCCTGCGTTACGACCGCGAAGAAGGCCGCGCGATGGCCGCGCAGATCGCCGAGAGCATGCGCAACGCCGCTTACCGCGCCTCCGTCGCGCTGGCGCAGGAAAAGGGCGCTTTCCCCAAGTTCGACGCCAAGGGCTACCTGCAGGCCGGCACCTTCGCCAGCCGCCTGCCCGACGACATCCAGAAGCTCATCCGCAAGCACGGCATCCGCAACAGCCACCTGCTGTCGATCGCGCCCACCGGCACCGTGAGCCTGGCTTTTGCCGACAACGCCTCCAACGGCATCGAGCCGCCGTTCTCCTGGACCTACCGCCGCAAGAAGCGCGAGGCCGACGGCAGCACCAGCGAATACGCGGTGGAAGACCACGCTTGGCGCGTGTACCGCGAGCTGGGCGGTGACGTCGAGCAACTGCCGGAATACTTCGTCAACGCCCTGGCCATGACCGCCGGCGAACACGTGGCGATGATGGAAGCGGTGCAGCCCTTCGTGGACACCTCGATCTCCAAGACGGTCAACGTGCCGGGCGACTACCCGTACGAGGACTTCAAGAACCTCTACCACCAGGCCTGGAAAGCCCACCTCAAGGGCCTGGCCACCTACCGGCCCAACACCATCCTGGGTTCGGTGCTCGACATCGGCACCCCCGCGCCCAAGTCCGAAGAGCCGGCCAAGCCGGTGGCGGCGCAGCCGATCGACCCGATGCGCACCGTGATCGAAAGCCGCCCCAAGGGGGCGCTCTCGGCCGTGGCCGACAAGATCGAGTACTGGACGCAGGAAGGCCACAAGACGCTGTACATCGTGGTCTCGTTCCTGCCGGTGCCCGCCGCCGACGGCGTGGGCAGCATCGAACGCGCGATCGAGTTCTTCATGCCCGTGGGCCAGAGCGGCGAGTCGCAGCAGTGGATCACCGCCAGCATGCGCCTGCTCTCGCTGGCCGCGCGCGGGGGCTTCCTGGAACGTGCGCTCAGCGACATGCGCAAGGTCGCCTGGGACCGCGGACCGGTGCGCCTGGGCACCTACGAAAAGGCCGACGGCACGCAGGTGCCGATGTGGCACGACTCCGAAGTGGCGGCCGTCGCCTACGCGCTGCAGAACATCATCGCCCGCCGCAACCAGACGGCCAGCCCGTCGGCCGCGCCGCTGGCCCTGGCGTCCCACGCCACGCCGGCCGCGCCCGAGCTGACCGGCATGCCGTCGGGCGTGATGGCCGGCAAGAAGTGCCCCGAGTGCGGTGCGCACGCCATGATCCGCAAGGACGGCTGCGACTACTGCACCTCGTGCGGCCATCTGGGCTCCTGCGGCTGACGACCGGCGGCCGATGCAGCGCATCCCGCTGCCCGTTCCCGGCGCGCCGCCATCGCCCGCCGCCGGTTTCGAGGCCCCCTTCGACATGCTGGGGGCTTGCCACGAACGGGTGGCGCGCATGCTGCGCCTGCTGGCGCGGCTGCGTGAGCACGCGGCCGGGCATGGCGCGGACACCGCCGGCAGTGAGGCCGCGCGCGACGTGATGCGTTATTTCGACGTGGCCGGCCCGCTGCACCACCAGGACGAAGAACGGCACGTGTTTCCGGTGCTGTTGGCGCAAGGCGATGCGGTGGCCTGCCGCACGGTGGGCCGCCTGCTGGACGACCACCGCGCCATGGAGGCCGGGTGGGCGCAGGTGCGCCAGACCCTGCAGCGGCTGCGCGATGCCGTGCCGGCGCCGGCTTTTGCCTTCACGGCCGACGAGCAGGCGCAGATGGACGCCTACGCCGCGCTCTACGCGCGGCATCTGACCGACGAAGACGGCATTGCCTACCCGGCCGCGCAAGCCCTGCTGCAACCCGCGCAACTGCAGGCGATGAGCGCCGACATGCAGCAGCGGCGCCTGGGCTGACGCGGCGGCTTCAGGCCGCGTCGGGCTGCTTCGACGGCGCCGCGTCCTGGAACGCGGCCAGCGCCAGGCAGGCCTGTTCCACCTGGGCGATCAGCGGCCAGCGCGCGAGGTCGACCTGGAAGCGGCGCGCGCTTTCGATCTGCGGAATCAGGTACACGTCGGCCAGCGTTGGCGCGTCGCCATGGCTGAAGCGGCCGCGTTTCGGGCCGGCCGCGAGCAGCGCCTCGTAGGCGTCGAAGCCGGCGCCGATCCAGGTGCCGCACCAGGCGTTGATGGCGGCCTCATCGGCGCCGAAGGTCTTGCGCAGGTATTCGAGGATGCGGCGGTTGTTCACCGGGTGGATGTCGCAGCCCACGATGGCCGCCAGCGCGCGCACCTGGGCGCGGCGCTGCGGATCGCGGGGCAGCAGCGGCGGGTTCGGGTACTTCTCTTCCAGCCACTCGATGATGGCGGGCGACTGGATCAGCACCTGGTCGCCCAGTTCGTCGGCCTGCAGGGCCGGCACCAGTTGCTGCGGGTTCAGGGCCTTGAAGGCGTCGCTCAGGTGCGCTTTCTTGCCCAGGTGCACCGCCACGTAGTCGTACGACAGGCCCTTCAGGTGGAGGGCGATGCGCGTGCGGTGCGAGGTGCCGCTGCGCCAGAAGTTGTGCAGGGTCATGGTCATGGCGGGCTCCCGGTCAGGCGGCGGCGCCGATGGTCAGCGCCACCTCGGCCACCCCTTCGACGCGGCCGGTGATGCGGTCGCCGCTGAGCACCGCGCCCACGCCTTCGGGCGTGCCGGTGTAGATCAGGTCGCCCGGCTGCAGGTGGTAGAACAGGGACAGGTCGGCGATGATTTCGCGGATGTTCCAGATCAGCTTGTTCACGTCGGACGCCTGCTTCGTGGCCCCGTTCACTTCCAGCGCGATGGCGCCGCTGTGAATGACCACGCCTTCCATGGGCACGATCTCGGAGCACACCGAACCTTCTTCGATGTCCTTGCCCAGGTCCCAGGGCCGGCCCTTGTCGCGCGCGACCAGTTGCAGGTCGCGCCGCGTCATGTCCAGGCCGGCGGCGTAGCCGTAGATGAGCTGGTGCGCGTCTTCGGCCGGAACGCGGAAACCCGCCTTGCCCACGGCCAGCACCAGCTCCATTTCAAAGTGGTAGTTCGTCGTTTCGGGCGGGTAGGCCACGGTGGCGCCCGAGGGCGTGAGCGTCTGCGGCGACTTGGTGAAATAGAACGGGCGCTCGGCGGTCTTGTCGACCGGCTTGCCCATCTCGACGGCGTGCGCGTGGTAGTTGCGGCCGACGCAGAAGATGCGGTTGACGGGGAAGCGTTCGGTCCGGCCGCGGATGGGCAGCGAAGGCACGGCGGGCGGGGCGAAGAGGTAGGTGGTCATGGCAAACAGACAGCGGATGAAAGCGGGGTGGCGGGCTGGGGCGGTTTTCAGGTCTGGGCCGGCAGGGCCGGTTGACCGTCGGTGCGCACTTCGTACACGCCCAGCTTGCGGTGCAGGGGCGATTCGTCGGCCACGAACAGGAAAGCCGGTTCGGTGGTGGAAGGGTTGCTGAGCGTGGTGGCGGTGTAGCCGGGGATGCAGCAGGTGTCGGCGGGCACCAGGTCGAAGCCGCGGGCCTCGGTGGCCACGCGGGCCGCACCTTCGATCACGTGGTAGACCACGGCGGGCGAGCGCGCCGGCAGGGTCAGCGTCTGGCCTGGCCGCAGCATCAGGGCGTGAAAGCCGAGGATGTTTTCGGCGTCTTCGCCCGTTTCGGGGTTCACGTAGGTGACCTGCACGGGCGCCAGGTCGGGCTGGTTGGCGGCCAGAGACAGCAGGGCGGCCCGGGCGTCGGCCCAGGGGTAGCGCAGCATCGGGTAGCGGCGCCCGCTGCGGCCGAACACCGGTGTGGGCACCACGCCGGCACGCGCGTAGTTGCGCACGCCTTCGCCGGGCAGGGTGTCCTGGCGCGCGCCGTTGAGGTGGTAGCTGACTTCCAGGTAGTAGGCCAGCGGCAGGTCGAGCACGTCGAGCCAGATCACGGGCTGGTCGCCGTCGTGGCCGTGTTCGTGCCACAGGCCGGTGGGCGTGAGGATCAGGTCACCGCGCTCCATGGGGCATTTTTCGCCCTCGACCGTGGTCCAGGCGCCTTCGCCCTCGACCACCATGCGCACCGCGTTGGGGGTGTGCCGGTGGCTGGGCGCCCACTCGCCGGGCAGCAGCAGTTGCATGCCCAGGTACATGGCGGCGCTGGCCTGCATTTTTTCCAGGGTGTGACCGGGGTTGGCCAGCACCAGCACACGGCGTTCGGCCTTTTCGATGGGGGTCAGCTCGCCGGCCTGGATCAGCAGCGGCCGGATGTCGGCATACGCCCAGTGCGTGGGCTGGGTCTGCCGCGTGGGCACCTGCGGCGGCAACACGCCACGCAGGCTGGGCCACAGCGGCACGAGATTGCGCGCGCGCAGGGCGGCCACGTAGTCGCCGGGCAGGTCTTCGAGCTTGCCGAGATCGTTCATGAAAGTCTCCTGGGCCGGTCGCATGCCGGTGTGGGTGGGAGGGTCGCGAGGGCCCGCCCCTGGAGCCGGAGGCCCTGTGGCGGCAGTGCGGATCGCGGACCTGGCTGCCGGAAAGAGACAGCATACTAACCATCAGTATGCTTATCATAAGAGTGCGGTTAAACTGGGTCAACGCCTTCCACACCCCCTCATGGAAAACCCCGAGTTCATCGACATCGACCTGCAGCCCGGCCACGCCATCCGGCGGCTGCACCAGATCGCCGTGGGCATCTTCATGCAGGAGATGGGGGAACTGAGCGTGACGCCCCTGCAGTACGGGGCGTTGCAGGTGGTGCACAACCAGCCGGGCATCGATCAGCGCACGCTGGCGCGGGCCATTGCGCTGGACGCGTCGACCACCGGTGGCGTGGTGGACCGGCTGGAAGCACGCGGCTGGCTGGAGCGCCGCACCGCGCCCGAAGACCGGCGGGCGCGCCAGCTGGTGCTGACCCCGGCGGGCGAGCAGGCGCTGGCGCAGGCGGTGCCGGCGATGCTGCGCGCCCAGACGCAGATCCTGGCGCCGCTGACGCCGCGCCAGCAGGCCGAGTTCATGCGGCTGGTGCAGGTGCTGGTGACGCAGAACAACGCGTTGAGCCGGGCGCCGGCCGAGGCCCCCTCGCGCCCCACGGCGGGCTGAGCGCCCGCCCATTCCCTTGACGGTTTCCAGCGCCGGGCGGCAGGCCCGGTGAACCCCCGGCGTGCCCGCTGGCGCGGTGTCCATTCGCGTGATTAAGGGTTTTCCCTTTAGTTCACATGATCATGTCGTCATACCATTACACCAGTTCGGACGCCCGTCCGGTCGTGGCGCCCCACGGCGCCCATTTCTCAGACATGGAGACACATCACATGACGGCAAAGATTGCGCTGCTGGGCGCGGGTGGGAAGATGGGCGTGCGCCTGTCGCAGAACCTCAAGGGTTCGGCGTACGAAGTGCGCCACGTGGAGCCGGGCGAGGTCGGGCGTCAGCGCCTGCGCACCGAGGTGGGCGTGGACTGCCTGCCGCTGGAGCAGGCGCTGCAGGACGTGGACGTGGTCATCCTGGCCGTGCCCGACACCCTGATCGGCAAGCTCTCGGCCGAGATCGCGCCCCAGCTCAAGGCGGGCACCATGGTCATGACGCTGGACGCCGCCGCGCCCTTCGCTGGCCACCTGCCGCAGCGCCCGGACCTGGTGTATTTCGTGGCGCACCCCTGCCACCCGTCGATCTTCCACCCCAAGGTGCACGTGGAAGGCGCGCCGGACTATTTCGGTGGCTTGAAGGCGCCGCAGTCCATCGTCAATGCGCTGATGCAGGGGCCCGAGTCGGCCTACGCGCTCGGCGAGGCGGTGGCCAAGACGATCTACCAGCCCATCGAACGCTCGTACCGGGTGACGGTGGAACAGATGGCGCTGCTGGAGCCGGGCCTGTCGGAAACCGTGTGCGCGACCCTGCTGGACGTGATGCGCGAAGCGATGGACGAGGTCGTGGCCCGCGGCGTGCCGGCGGACGCCGCGCGCGACTTCCTGCTCGGCCACATGACGATCCTGAGCGCGGTGATCTTCAAGCAGATTCCCGGCCAGTTCTCGGACGCCTGCAACAAGGCCATCGTCAACGGCAAGCCGCGGCTGCTGCGCGACGACTGGAAAAAGATCTTCGACCGCGAAGAAATCGCCGAAAGCATCGAGCGCATCACCTGAGCGCGGGGTCCGACGCTTTCACCCCTATCCAGAAAAACGGAGACAAAGACATGATGAAGAAAACCCACCTGGTTCTGGCGCTGGGCGCCACGCTGCTGGGCCTGTCGGCGCAGGCGCAGACGGTGCTCAAGATTGGTTATTCGAATGCGCTGACGTCGCACTACGGCATGGGGGCGGTGGCCTTCTGCGAGGAAGTCGACAAGGGCACGCAGGGCCGCTACAAGTGCCAGCAGTACCCGAACAACGCCCTGGGGGGTGAGCGCGAAATGATCGAGGCCGTGCAACTGGGCACGCAGGATCTGGCCAACGTGTCGACCGGTGCGCTGGGCAACTTCGTGCCCGAGGTGAAGATCGTCGACATCCCCTTCCTGTTCCGCGATTACGACCACGCCCGCAAGGTGATGGACGGTCCCATCGGCCAGGACCTGCTCAAGAAGATGACGGCCAAGGGCATCGTCGGCCTGGCCTGGACGGAAAACGGCTTCCGCCACATCACCAACAGCAAGCGCGCGATCAACAGCGCCGAAGACGCCCGGGGGCTGAAGCTGCGCACCATGGAGAACAAGGTGCACATGGAAGGCTTCAAGACCTTCGGCGTGCTGCCCACGCCGATGGCCTGGCCCGAGGTCTTCACCGCGCTGCAGCAAGGCACCGTGGATGGCCAGGAAAACCCCATTCCCGTGATCCTGTCGAACAAGCTGTCGCAGGTGCAGAAGTACCTGTCGCTGACCAACCACGTCTATTCGCCGGCCGTGCTGGTGCTGTCGCCGTCGGTGTGGAACAAGCTCTCGGACGCGGACAAGGGCGTGTTCCAGGAGGCGGCGCGCAAGGCCGCCGTGGTGCAGCGCAAGAAGGTCAACGACGACGAAAGCGTGGCGGTGGCCGAACTGCGCAAGGACGGCATGCAGGTGGTCGAGAAGGTCAATGGCGAGAGCTTCCGCAAGGCCGTGGCGCCTGCCTACGCGCAGTTCGCCAAGGAATTCGGGGCCGACAAGATCGCCGCCATCCAGGCGGTGAAGTAATCCCCCCGCGCCGGCCCGCGCTGCGGGTCGGCACCCTCTCCAGGGAGCGGAACCTGCGAAACCGGCGGAGCCGGCTCCGCGGCTCCGCCGGTTTCGTGGCCAGTTTGCGACGCACCTCTCATGAAGACCTTCATCCTGTGGCTTGATCGCCTGCTCACGGGCCTGTGCCTGAACGTGGCCTGCCTGCTGCTGGCGGTCATTTCCTGTCTGGGCCTGTGGCAGGTCGTGGTGCGGTTTGTCCTGGAACAGCCGTCGTCGTGGACCGAGGAGTCCATGCGGCGGCTGCTGATCTGGATGGTGCTGCTGGGGTTGGTGGCGGCGCTGCGCATCGGGGCCATGGTCTCGGTGGACCTGATGCTGCGCCTCTCGCGCGGCGCCTGGCGCTCCACCGTGCGCGGCATCATCACCGGCGTCAACCTGAGCTTCCTGGCCGTGGTGGCCTGGTTCGGCATAGACCTCGCGTACCGCGTGCGCTTCCAGACCTTTGCCAGCATGGAGCTGTCCATGGCCTGGGCCTATGCCGCGCTGCCGGTGGGCGCGCTGCTGGCCATGGTGGCGGTGCTGGCCCACCACATCGCCCCCCAGAACGAAGAACTGGCCAACGCCTCGTAAACCCACAGGCCACACCATGCCATTGACCCTGCTCGTCACCATGCTGCTGGGCTTTGCCTTCAGCATCTCCATTGCCATCTCCATCGGCGGCTCCGCCATCCTGGGCCTGGCGCTGTTCGACAGCGACAAGCTGATCCTCGTGCCCAAGGAGATGTTCACCGCCATCGACAAGTTTCCGCTGGCGGCCATCCCTTTCTTCATCCTCGCGGGCAATCTCATGGAGACCGGGG
>NZ_BSPB01000045.1:0-29638 GCF_030160815.1 Hydrogenophaga electricum
CCGTTCGGGTAGTCGAGCACCAGGTCTTCGGCCAGCGGCCCATCGGCCACCGCCGCGGGCGCAGCGGCCGGCGCGGCGGCGTCACGGGTCAGCGCGGCCACGATCTCATCGGCGTCGGTCGTCGCCATCAGCGCCTGCAGGCGCGGGCCGTCGGCCATGAGGCGGGTCAGGCGGCGCAGCACCGCGATGTGCTGGTCCGACGCGGCGGCCACCGCCACCACCAGTCGCACCGTGTGACCGGGCTCGTCCCAGGCCACGCCCGCAGGCACCTGCAGCACCGCCAGACCGGTGCGGCGCACCAGGCCCTTGTCTTCCACCATGCCGTGCGGCACCGCCAGACCCTGGCCCATCCAGGTGGTGGCCACCTGCTCGCGCCGCAGCAGGCTGTCGGCATAGGCGGGGTCGCAGAAACCGGCCTGCACCAGCAGAGCGCCGGCGGCGCGGATGGCGCTGTCGCGGTCGGCAACCACCGCCCCGAGTTGGACTTGCACGGGAAGATCCATGATGTCTCCTAACATTTTGGTATCGATACCATTTCGCGGATTATGCGATTTGCCACCACCCTGTCCACTGTAGAGCGCTGTTTTTGGGCCATTTATGCGGGTTAACCCCAGGAAATCGACCCGCTTCTGATGCGGATCAACCGGCTTCCGGAGGCAGAATTCAGGAATCGATACCAGATTCCGCCCCATGCCAGCCGACCCCAGCAGCCCGCACCCGCCCAGCATCAAAGACGTGGCCCGGCGCGCCAACGCCTCCACCACCACCGTCTCGCGCGTGCTCAGCCAGCCCGACGCCGTCCGGCCCGACCTGCGCCAGCGCGTGCAGCAGGCCATTGCCGAACTGGGTTACCGCCCCAACCTCGCGGCACGCCGGCTGCGCCAGCAGCGCGCGTCGCTGATCGGGCTGATCGTCTCGGACATCCGCAACCCCTTCTTCACCGACATCAGCCGCGCGGTGGAAGACATGGCCTACCGCCACGGCCTGCGCCTGATCCTGTGCAACAGCGACGAAGACCCGGCCAAGGAACAGTCCTACCTGGAGCTGATGGCCGACGAACAGGCCAGCGGCGTGATCCTCTCGCCCACGCCCGAACTGACGCGGCGCTTCCGCGCCGACCAGCACCCGTTCCCGGTGGTGCTGGTCGACCGCGCGCCCGACGACACCCCCACCGACCTGGTGCTGCTCGACAACGCACACGCCGCGCGCCGGCTCACCGAGCACCTGCTCGACCAGGGTTGCCGCCGCATTGCGCTGCTGGCCGGATCGCGCAGCAGCACCGGCCGCGAACGCCAGGCCGGCTACGAAGCGGCGCTGCGCGAGCGCGGGCTGGCGCCGCAGGTGCTGCCGCTGCGCCCCACCGCCGACGAAGGCCAGGCCGCCGCCGCGCCACTGCTCGCCACTGACCCGGCCGAACGCCCGGACGCCCTGCTCGCCACCAATGGCCTGCTGCTGCTGGGCGCCTGGAAAGCCATCCGCGCCGCCGGCCTGACCATGCCCACCGACATCGCGCTGGCCGGCTTCGACAACAACGACTGGACCACCCTACCCGAGCCCGCCGTCACCGTGCTGGCCCAGCCCACCGCCGACATCGGCCGCAGCGCGGCCGAACTGCTGCTGCAACGCATGGCCGAACCCGCGCGGCCGCCGCGCCGCATCGTGCTGGAGGGGACGCTGATGGTGCGTGGATCGAGTGCGCGTCAGGTATGACCCAAGGGCTGAGCGGTGCGGCGCCGCCACGGGTACTTCACCGACCAGAGACCCGATTCAGCTGACGACCTCCAGGTCGTTGCCCACCACAGAACATGTGCCCGGGCGCTCTTCAACAGACGCAGCACGCTCAAACAGTCGCGCGCCGCTTCCTGATTTCGACCAGACCACGGTCGGCATCCACCCGAACCCAGTCCCCCGTTTCAATCTCCGCCAGCGGGTCTTGGTCGAATGCGGTCATCGACGGCGACCTCGTCACCACCGCCCCCAGCGCGAGCTTCGTGCTCATCTGATTGAACAGCATGGCAGCCGGCGCCACACCCAGTGATCGCGTCAGGTGGAATGCGTTCGACCATCCGGAGGACCCCTTCGCGCCCGGAAACACGAGCACCTTGCCTGCGAAGCTCACGCCACGCAACTCATGACGGGTTTCCACAATCGTGCCGGTGCGCGAATCGATGCCGCCCCAGCCCGAAATGGCATCGCGTGTCACCAACGCCTCCCCCTCGGCCACGCCGGGCACCACACACCGCCCCCGCAGGACACGAACTTCGTCCTTCCCATTCTCGCTCGCAATCATGAAAGCCCTCCGTTCCACCGGCCCGTGCAAGCGGCATCGATGCACTCGGCCAGGTCGCCGAACCAGGCTTGAACACCCAGAATGGCGGGCAGATAGTGCGCCTGCTTGGCCGAATCGAGCGCCACCACGCGTGTGCCTTTCGGAGCCGCACGGCTCATGGCCGAACAGCTGTCCGTCAGCAAGTGGCCTCCCGCATCCTCAATGATCCGGGTGTAGCCATTGCGGTCGGCGAGCGACTTGATCGCACGCGGCGTGAAGATCCACAGCTCACAATCCGCATGCACCTTGCGGCCTTCGAGCAAACGCGCCGCCTCCCAGATCTGTTCGATGGTGTAGTGCGGACAGCCCAGCATCACGTAATCCACCTGGGTGTCACGCCCCGTGTGATTCAGCTTTTCCCAGGCGTCGCGGCGTTCGCGCTCGCCATAGCGCAATTGCGCTACAGGGTAATTGCCACCGAACGCCTGCGCCACACTGGGCGCTTCGGGTGTTACGCCCACCAGGTGGTACATCTCGACCCCCCCCGAGGAGGACGCCGAGGCGCCAAAATGCTTGAGCCGCGCCAGGTTGGGCAGCTTGCCAATGCCTTCGACGACAGGCACGCGGTCCTGAACCTGTTCGCCGATCCAGTAACCCAGCAACCCCCAGTCGGCCGTCGACTCGACCGGTACCGCCAGTTGAATGTGGTGCGTGCCGCGCCGATTCTCATCCAGGTGGTAACCCCAGTAAGGAATACGGCCAGTGAGCATTGCGGCGCCGACGCTCTCCCGCCCCTCAGTGTTGGTCCGTGCGCCGATCACCGAGTTGCAGTAGATCACTGCCGATGACTCCATCCAGGCGCAGTGCTCACCGCGCGTCGGGATGTTGCCCACCTGGTAGGGCGTGCAGGTATTCGTGGCTTGCACGCCCAAGCCCGTGATGTACGCCTCCCCCTGCTGGTAGAAGCGAACCGTCTGCTCATCAACCCCCATCAGTGCGGCATTGCCGGGGTCGAAACCCAGTTGCACATGGGTCGTGAACGCGCGGACTCTGGGGATCGGCACCACATCGTCGCTGTCGAGGCTGAACTCGGAAAACACCCCATCCATCCCGCCACGCTGGCGGGCATAGTCGCGCATGAAAGGTGTCGTCGCACTGATGGAGGCGACCACATTGTTGGTTTCCACCAAGCGCTCAGCCCCGAGTGCACGGCCATAGCGCAGCAGCAAATCCATGGCCCGCTGAACAGCAGGGCCATCGCGGCCATCGAGCATCGCCTGCTCGTCGTCGGTCAATCGCATGGTGGACTCAGGCCGAAACCAGTTCGCCAGCCCGCAGGTAGGCCCCTTGCGCCTTCAGCGACGCCTGCAACGCGCGCACGTCCACCGCGCGCGGCTGCACACCTTGCGCCACGGCCAGGGCTGCGGCCACGCCCGCCGCTTGACCGGTGATCCAGCACTGGGGAATCTCGCGCATGAAACCATGCGAGTTCCGGTCGCAGGAAATGTGGCGACCGCAGGCCAGTAGACCATTGAGCGACTCGGGCACCAACGCGCCATAAGGAATCGAGATGTTCGGGAACTTGGGCGAGACCGCGGGAGAGACGCCAATTTCGTCCCGCAGTGCGGTGCCGTCGGACCAGCGCGAGCGCAACACGGCGTCGACCCCTTTGAGGCGGCGCGCATGGCGCACGCCGATCTGTGGAGCGCTTAGCATCATGTAGGCATTCTCAAACCCTGGCGCGTGGGCCCGGAAGTAGTCCAGATGCTGCTCCATGGCGCGGTGCGAACGCACTTCGACCGCCGTCAGGTCGTCCACATCGAGCGCCGAATAGCCCGTCTGGCGGGGTCCCATGAACAGCGCCACGTCGTTGCGCCACGAAACAAAAGGACGCTCAAAAAGGCCGCACTGCTCCCGCCCTTCTGCCATGAAGGCAGCAAACGCATCGGGCTGCCCGGCCTTGAACCCGATCCAGCGTGTCATGTCCACGCCACCGAACAACCAGGCGGTGTTCATGCAGTGGTGCACATCGGCCGCTTCGATGTCGTTGGTGTACGCGGCACCAGCGCGCGCGAAGAGATCACCGTCGCCAGTTGCATCCACCACCACTTTGGCCTTGATCGCCATGCGCCCTTCTTTGCTCTCGAAAGCCACGCCGGTAACTCGCCCCGCTTCCACCAGCGGCTCCGCGGCCCAGGAGTGATAGACCAGTTTGACACCACGCTCCAGAACAATCTGCTGGCTCAGGAGCTTCAGCCGCTCGGGATCGATCGTAGGTGACCACGTGACGATGCCGTGGTAGGCCGCGGTGCGCTGGGACCAGTGTGCGCTCTTGTCCGCGTCCTGTGACCCCCAGTCTGCACGGTCCGGCCCGGCAATGGCTTCCGTCGGCAGGCGGTCGAAGATCTCTTCGGCAAAACCACGGATCACGAGTTCACCGCTCCAGTCCGTCATCCGGTCGATCCAGATCACCAGACCACCGGTGGACAGGCCACCAAGGTGGTTGTAGCGCTCGAGCAGCGTCACGTTGGCGCCGGCACGCGCCGCTGCGGCAGCAGCGGCGGTGCCTGACGGCCCACCGCCCACCACGAGCACATCGCACACGTGGTAAACGGGGATATCGCGGCCGGGCTCGCTCCAGGTACCGTGATCGGGCCGCGGTGGGCGTTGGTCTTTGCGATCGAAGATGTCGGACGAAAGAAAGCGTTCGTCGCCCCGCTGCGTGGTGAGCATGCCGGTTTTCGGGTCCATAGGGTTTCCTGTTGTTCGGTGTCGAAAGGTCAGCGCGGCGTGACGAGCACGGCACCTTCGGTAAGCGGGCCTACATTGCGGCGGTAGATCTGCAACCAGCCTGAGTCGAACTGCTTCGGCGATGGCTTCCAGGCCGCTCGGCGACGGGCGACTTCTTCTGGCGACACTTCCAGGTCACAGCGCCGCGTATCGAGATCGATGCTGATGGTGTCACCGTCTTCCACCAGCGCCAGTGGCCCGCAGACCGCGCCTTCCGGAGAGACCTCGGCCACAACGAGGCCCTTGCACACCAATCCCGAAAGATGCCCGTCGGTGAGCATCGCCACCTGCTCGCCCAGACCAGCGCCATCGATCGCGAACACCATGCGCGAGGAACCGCCGCCCATGCCCGGCCCTCCGCACACGCCGGCGCCCCGCATGACCACCACGTGTCCTGGCCGGATCTCTCCGTTCTTGAGAGCCGCGATGGCGGCGTCGGATGTGGAAAAGCAGATCGCCGGCCCGCTGAACCGCCGCACCTTGCGCTCGATCACGCCCGTCTTGACGATGCCGTACTCGGGCGCAAGATTGCCCCTCAGCATCATGATCGCGGGCTTGTTCGCCACGGGGCGCGAACGCGGTCGGATGACCTCCTCATCGGCAACCTCCACCCCGTGCAGGTTCTGCGCCAGCGTCCGGCCGGTGCACGTCACCACCTCGGTATCGAGCAGATCGCCAAGCTGTTTCATCACGGCACGCGCGCCGCCTGCGCTTTCGAACGCTTCAATGAAATGCTCGCCCACGGGACGCACACCGGCCAGCACGGGGACCTCGTCCGCGAAGCGCTCGAACATCCCGTACACGTCGGCACCGCAACCCGATTCGGTCGCCACTGCCTGGAGGTGCTTCACCGTGTTCACCGAGCCGCCTACCGAGAGAATGGTTTTCACCGCATTGCCGAAAGCAGCCGTCTGCAGGATGTCACGCGGCTTCAAGTCTTCCCAGACCATTTCCACAATACGCTGGCCTGCGCGGCGCACCGTCTCGAACATGGCTTCACTGTTGGCCGCCACCGGGGTACTGCCCGGCAACGCCATACCCAAGGCCTCGCACACGATGTGCATGGAGTTGGCGGTTCCCATGCCCGAACACACACCCGGTCCCCGAATCGCGTTGCGACTCATGCCGATGAGTTTGTCCATCGCCAGATGGCCTACCTGTGCATGCATCGCCCCGACGAACACGTCTTCGATGTCGACGTGCTCCCCTTGATATTCCCCGCTGGGCTGGTAGCCACAGGCCACCATCAGCGTCGGAATGTTGAGGCGCCCTGCAGCCATGAGCTGCCCCGGAACGGTCTTGTCGCATGAAGTGAGGCACACCATGCCATCGAGCTGCGCCCCCTCGACCGCCACCTCCACATCATTGGTGACAAGGTCGCGGGTGGACAGGATGTAGCCGCCCCGGCCGCCCGCACCGATCACGAAGTCGCTCGGGGCGGCGGTGCGCACCTCGAACGCAATCGCCCCCGCCGCGCGAATCGCCTCCTTGAGAACCGGCACGATGCCGTCGAGGTGGGCAAAACAGGCGGCCAGCCCCGAAGAACTGTTGACGATGGCGATTTTCGGTTTTTCGCAGTCGGCCTCAGGAATGCCGAGTGCCTGCCATTGCGCATTCCGTACTGCCCACAGATAGGACCCTCGAGGGAAGTTGCTGCGCAGTTTTCTGGTCATGAGGTGTGTCTCCAGTGTTTTGACTTTTTTATATTGACATGTCTATAAATGGATTGTCAATATTGACTTGTGGCATGCTCAGCCCTCAAGGCTTCGAAGACACCTGACCACACACCGAAAGAACCGCCATGAGCACAAGCAAACCAGCCACACGCAGCAGCCAGACGACCACGCCTCCGAAACGCGCCGCCAGCCGAACGGCCGAAGTCAGCGGGGCAGATGCCGACGTCAACCGGTACTTGGCCGCCTACATCATGGGTGTCGCCAATCGACTGGCCAATGGCGCTTCGAACCACTACCGAAAAAACTTCAACATGGGCATGTCGGAGTGGCGAGTCATGATGGCGCTGGGCACCAACAGCGAGCTGATCGTGCGCGAGGTGGCGGAAAAGGCCGATATCGACTACGCCGCTGCCAGCAAGAGTCTGCGTCTGCTGCAGGAGCGGGGTCTCATCGACATTGAGCAGACCAATCGGCGCGGGCGGGCCGCCATCGCGCACATGACGCCGGAGGGGACGGCGCTCTACCGCAAGCTGCGCGACTCGGCGCGCAAGCGACAGCAGCGGCTCGTTGCCGCCTTCAATGAGGAAGAGATCACGCAGCTCTGGTCGCTTCTGCGCCGGATTGAAGCCCAGGTCCCGCACATGAACGCAGATTGAGTTCCAAGGCTCACAATTTCTTGACATCCCATTTCTAGATATGTCAATATAAAAAAGCGGTGGCGATCAGCACGCCGCACCCTCATACAGGAGACAAAATGAACTTCCCCCTCATGCGCGACGGCCTGCGTCCTCGCGACACCCGACGCAAGCGCCTGTTCGCCACCTGCGCCATCAGCCTCACCACATTGCTGGTCGCTCCGCAGGTGCTCGCCCAGGAAAAAGTCACCTTGCGCGTAGCCAGCTTCATGCCGCCGCAGGGCTTTCTGAACCAAGCCATCGTCATTCCGTTTCTGGACCGCGTGGTGGCCGACTCAAAGGGCACTCTCGAATACAAGTGGTTTCCCGGGGGGACGCTGGGCCGGGCACCGGCTGAACAACTCAAGCTGGTGCAGGAAGGCACTGCCGACGTGGCCATCGTGCTCCCCGCCTACACGCCTGGCGCATTCGACGCCTATGACGTCACACAACTCCCTGGGGTTGCCGGAAATACACGCGCTGCCTCGGTCGGCGCCTGGCGCGCTCTCGAAGCGGGCCAGATTCCCACACCCGACAAAGTGAAAGTACTGGGGCTGGTCACCACCGCATCCAATGTGCTGCACATGAAGAAGCCCCTGAGCAAAGTGGCGGATCTGGCGGGCCAAAAAGTCCGCGCCGCTGGTGCCCTGCAAATGGACGCCATGAACAACCTGGGGGGGGCGGCGGTGGGCAACATCAGGGGCCCCGAAATCGCCGAAGCCCTTTCCCGCAATCTCCTCGATGGCGTCCTCATGGACTGGATCGGGATCAAGGAATTCCGCGTGGACCGCACGACCAGCCATCACGTCGACGTCGACTTTGGCCGCGTCGCGATCATTCTGCCTATCAACGCTCAGCGATACGCGTCTCTGCCCGAGGCGGCAAAAGCCGCTTTCGCCAAACACGGTGGCCTCGCGTATGCGCAGACGGGCGGCAAGGCATTCGACGACGCTGTCAGTGAATACCGCTCCAGCTATCTGAAGGAAAAGGACCACACGGCCATCAATTTTCCGGCCTCGGATAGCGCACGCATACGCACCGCCTTTGACACGGTTGTCAACAACTGGGTGAAGGAGCAACCGGGTCGCGACAAGCTGCTCGAAACCTTCCGCAAAGGCGCAGCAGAAGAAAAATGAAGCTGGACGCCCCCATGGCGCCAGCGACCACCCCAGACGTCAGCGCAGGCGACAGGCTCGCCTGCGCCGGTTTGGGGGTCCTGCTGGCCAATGTCATTCTTATCGGCATCGACGTCATCGCTCGCTGGCTGTTCAACATTCCCCAGTCCTGGGTGGCCGATGTGGCACAACTTTCCTATCCGATTGCCATCGCCTGCTGCTTCCCAGCGGCCCTGGAAAGCGGACACATGATCGCCGTGCGTTTCCTCGGTGAAGCCATCGGGCAACGCACGGCACGGGCACTGGACACCGTCGGCCAGATGAGCTTGGTTCCGCTGCTGCTGGTGTTTGCCTGGAAGATGGCCGAAAGGGCGATATCGGACTGGAGCACTGGATTCAAAACCCCGACCCTCGCCTGGCCGGTCGCCCCAACCTGGGTAGCCGTCACCTTGCTGCTCTTGCTGTCCGCCTGGATCCAGCTTCGCATCTGTCTGCGTGCGCTACACCGCGCCTCCTGAGATCATGCTCCTAGACAACCCCATCCTCATCCTGCTGCTTGGCATCGGGGTCATGCTGCTGCTCATGGCTCTGCATGTACCGATCGGTGTCGCAATGGCCATTTCGGGCCTTACCCTGTTCGCCATGCTGGCCACCATCCCAGCGGCGCTGGGCACCATTTCGGTCGAGATCGCCAGCGCCCTTTCCAGTTCGGATCTCATCACCATCCCGCTCTTTCTGCTCATGGGCAGCCTGGGTGCCCGAGCAGGCATCTCGTCAGATATCTACCGCATGGCCAGCCAATGGGTCGGTCACCACCGCGGCGGTCTTGCCATGGCCACGGTCGTGGGTTGTGCGGGTTTCGGCGCCTTGTGCGGCTCCTCCGTGGCCACCGCAGCCACCATGGGGCGCGTCGCCTTGCCAGAAATGCTGGATCGCGGCTACAAGCCGAGCCTGGCCACTGGAAGCATTGCCAGCGGGGGCACACTGGGCATCCTCATTCCGCCGTCGATCGTGATGGTGATCTATGCCGTGCTGACCGAACAGTTCGTGCTCGACCTGTTTGTCGCAGGCATACTGCCCGGCCTTCTGGCCATGGTCCTTTACTGCCTTGCGGTGGTCTACGTCACGCAACGTGATCCGGCGGCGGGGCCCGCCTTCGCCCCTGTTCCGATGCGCCAACGCTGGGCTTCCATCCTGCACACCTGGCGCGGCTTCCTGGTCCTGGGCGCCGTTGTCGCAGGCCTGTACTCGGGTCTGTTCACAGTGGCTGAATCCGCCTCGATGGGACTTGGCCTGACCATGGCGTTCTTCCTCGCACACGTGCCGCGAAGCGCCTGGATGCGCGAGCTCAAAGGGATCGCTGTGGAGACCGCACAGAACACGGGAATGATCTTTCTGATGGTGATCGGCGCGGCACTGTTCAGCTACTTCCTGACGATCACCGAGGCACCGCAAGCGCTGGTCACGATGGTCGAGGATGCCCATCTGAATCCCTACGTGGTGCTCGCGGTAGTGATCGTGATGTACATCTTGCTCGGCGCGGTATTTGACGACATCGCCGCCATGATTCTTACCACCCCCTTTGTGTTTCCCATGATTGTCGGCCTTGGCTTCGATCCGATCTGGTGGGGAATCATGATGGTGATGGTCATCCAGATCGGCATGATCGCGCCACCGATCGGCATAAACGTGTTCGTCATCGGCGGCATTGCGCGCGACATTCCCCTGAGCACCATCTACCGCGGAATCATGCCCTTCTTCTGGGTCGACATCCTGCGCCTCATCATCCTCACCATCTTCCCCGGCATCGCGCTCTATCTGGTTCACTCATGAAAATCTCCCAACTTTTCGACGTCACGGGCCGCCGCACACTGATTACCGGCGCCGCCAGCGGCATTGGCCGCGGTATCGCCGAAGCGATGGCCGCCAACGGTGCGCGGCTCACGCTCATCGACCAGGATGGCGAGGCCCTCGCAGCGGTGGCCGAGTTGCTGCGCCAGGATGGCGCCACGGTACGCACCACGGTGGCCGACGTCACCGACAGTGTCGCGCTCAGAACCGCCATCGATGCCATGATCGCGGCCGAAGGCGGCATCGACGTGGTGTTCGCCAACGCCGGCGTCAGCGCGGGACCGGGATTTCTCACCGGCGACGGCCAACGCAATCCCTCCGCGTCGCTGGAGAACCTGTCGTTCGACACCTTCGAACGTGCAGTGGCAGTGAACCTGGGCGGCACGCTGCGCACGATCCAGCTCGTCACGCCGGCGCTCAAGCGCAACCCGGGAGGTCGCATCATCGTGACCACCACGGTCGCACTGCACAAGACCGAAACCATGGTGAGTACGCTCTATGTGATCTCGAAAGCCGCCCAAGGGCAACTGGTGCGTCAGGCTGCGCTGGAACTGGCAGCGCACAACATCCAGGTCAACGGCATTGCACCGGGACCGGTCATCACCAACATCGGTGGCGGCCGGCTTCAGGACCCGGCGGCACGTGCACCGTTCGAGCGCTTCATCCCCATGCATCGGTTGGCCACGCCACAGGATCTGCAAGGCGCAGCGCTGTTCCTGGCTTCGCCTGCATCCAGTTACGTCACAGGCATCCAGATCACCGTCGATGGTGGCGGCAGCCTAGGCACGGCAGACTGAACGATGCGAGTCCGCCAAGTCATCACCGGCCACAACGCCCAGGGCAAGGCCATCTTCACGGAAGACCGCGAGGTTGAGGCGTCCACGGCCGCCCTGATGCCCGGACTGGGCTTTCACATGCTGTGGAGCACGCCAGGGATCTCCACATTCCCCGACGATGGCCGCGAAAGCGGATCGCCGAGCTATTTCCCACCTGAAGGCGGCCACCGTTTCCTGATTTTCACCATCCCCGCCACACGCGAAGCACCTGCTCCGGGCACCGACCTGGTTGTCGCCCGCGCCGATGCCGATCGCTTGCTGCCAGGTTTGCTCGAGAAGATGGAGCCTGACCATCCGGGCATGCACCGCTCCGACACCATCGACTTCATCTACGTGCTTGAGGGCGAGATTGTTCTGGAGCTGGACGATGGTCGCGAGACCCTGCTGCGCACGGGCGACACCGCCGTACAAAACGGCACGCGGCACGCCTGGCGCAACCGCAGCGGCAGCCCCTGCCGCCTGCTGGTGTGCATGGCCGGTGCACGCCACCAGCCTCCTCAAGGCTGACATCCAGAACACCCGACAGGAGACCGACATGGGCAATTTGCCTGGCCGCTGGTTCGCAGCCTTCATCGTCGCCATGGCCGCAGCCGTTACCCCTCTGGCCGCACAGGAATGGCCGAGTAGCCCCGTGCGGCTGGTGGTCCCGTTCCCGTCCGGTGGCGCCACCGACACGCTGGCCCGCCAGATAGCCGAACGCCTTTCGGTGGAATGGAAGCAGCCCGTCGTCATCGAGAACAAGCCGGGGGCCAACACCACGCTGGGCACCGACGTCGTCGCCAAGTCGATGCCCGATGGACACACGCTGGGCATCGTCACCGGCTCGCATGTCACCAATCCGCTGCTCAGCAGCAAGCTGCCATACAACACGCTCAAGGACCTCACTGGCGTGATGCTGCTGACACGCTTTCACATGGCGCTCTACGCCCACCCGTCCTTCCCCGCCAACACGCCGGCGGAGCTGATGGCGCTGGCACGCAGCGAGCCGGGCAAGGTGGCCTACGCCTTCGCCACCACGCAGACCTACCTGGGCATGGAACTGCTCAACAGCATGGCCGGCACGCGCATGCAGAACGTGCCCTACAAGGGAAGCGCGCAGGCCCTGAACGACCTGCTCGGCGGCCACGTGCAACTGCTGGTCGACCCGGTTCTGCAGAGCGCGGTGGAGCACACGCGCAGCGGCAAGCTCAAGCTCATCGGCACGCTCGGTGCGCAACCCTCGCCGCTCACGCCGAACGCGCCGCTCATGACCTCGGCGGTGCCGGGCTACGACTTCTCCGGCGCGTTCGGCCTGGTGGTACGCGGCGGCACGCCGCCGGCGCTGGTGCGCCGCATCCGCGACGACTTCGCCGCCGTGCTGGCCCTGCCCGAGATCGCTGCGCGCGTGCGCGACATCGGGCAGGAGCCCATTGCTTCCACGCCCGAGGAATACAACGCCTACCTCCAAGCCGAGATGAAGAAGTGGGAACCGGTGGTCAAGGCCACCGGCATACGCATCAACTGATTGCGCTCCCCCACGTGTTCCTGCCCAAGAGCCTCAAAGCGCTCACAGAAAGCCTCGGCCGAGCAGAGCAGCGGTCGGCGCACAATGGGCACATGCAACCGCGATGAAGGCTTGAACGGCTGCACTGCCAAGCCCAGCGAAGTGCTGGACCGCAGCCTTCCCTGTGTCCGTCCGCACTTGGCGTCAGTGGCTTTCCTCGCCGGTCAGGGGAAAGCCCCCTGGACCTCAAACACCTTACCGCCAACGACCCCATAGCCAAGGGTGGAGGACTGATCTCAAACTCATCGACGGGATCGCCCGCGCTGCTTCCCCCATCACTCCACCGTCACGCTCTTGGCCAGGTTGCGCGGCTTGTCCACGTCCGTGCCCTTGGCCAGGGCCGTGTGGTATGCCAGCAGTTGCAGCGGCACCACGTGCAGGATGGGAGAGAGTGCACCGTAGTGTTCGGGCATGCGGATGACGTGGATGCCTTCGCTGCTGCTTATGCGGGTGTCGGCGTCGGCCAGCACGTAGAGCACGCCGCCGCGGGCGCGCACTTCCTGCATGTTGCTCTTGAGCTTCTCCAGCAAGGTGTCGTTGGGCGCTACGGTCACCACCGGCATGGCGCTGGTGACCAGGGCGAGCGGCCCGTGCTTGAGTTCGCCGGCCGGGTAGGCCTCGGCGTGGATGTAGCTGATTTCCTTGAGCTTGAGCGCACCTTCCAGCGCGATCGGGTAATGCAGGCCGCGGCCCAGGAACAGGGCGTTGTCCATGCGCGCGAAGTCTTCGGCCCAACTGATGACCTGCGGCTCCAGCGCCAGCACGGCCTGCAGTGCCACGGGCAGGTGGCGCATGGCCTTGAGGTGGGCCGCTTCCTGCTCCTCGCTGATCTGGCCACGCACCTGCGCGAGTGCGAGCGTGAGCAGGAACAGGCCGGCCAGTTGGGTGGTGAAGGCCTTGGTGGACGCGACGCCGATTTCCACGCCGGCCCGCGTGATGTAGGCCAACTCGCACTCGCGCACCATGGCGCTGGTGGCCACGTTGCAGATGGTCAGCGTGTGCGTCATGCCCAGGCCTTGCGCGTGGCGCAGGGCGGCCAGGGTGTCGGCGGTTTCGCCGCTCTGGCTGATGGTGACGACCAGGGTCCTGGGGCTGGGCACGCTGGTGCGGTAACGGTATTCGCTGGCCACTTCCACGTCGCAGGGAATGCGGGCGATCGCCTCCAGCCAGTACTTGGCGGCGCAGCCGCTGTAGTAACTGGTGCCGCAGGCGAGGATGAGCACGCGGTCGATCTGCTTGAACACGCCATAGGCGCCGTCACCGAACAGTTCGGGGGTGATGCCTTCCACGCCTTCGAGCGTGTCGCCGATGGCGCGCGGCTGCTCGAAGATCTCTTTTTGCATGTAGTGCCGGTAGGGGCCGAGCTCGGCCGCACCGCTGTGCGCGTGCACGGTGCGCACCGGGCGCTGTGCGGCGTCGAAGCTGCGGCCCTGGCCATCGGCCACCCAGTAGCGGCCCAGTTGCAGGTCCACCAGATCCCCCTCTTCCAGGTAGACGATCTGGTCGGTCACGCCGGCCAGGGCCATGGCGTCGCTGGCCAGGAAGTGTTCCTTGCCGCCGTCGCCCACGCCCAGCACCAGCGGCGAGCCGGCGCGCGCACCGACCACGCGGTGCGGTTCGTCCTTGTGGAACACGGCCAGCGCGTAGGCGCCGTGCAGTTGCGCCACCGCGCCCTGCAGGGCGGCGAACACGTCGCCGTCGTAGAGCGAGTCGATCAGGTGAGCGATGACTTCGGTGTCGGTCTGGCTTTCGAACACGTAGCCCTTGGCCTGCAGGGCGGCACGCAGTTCGTCGTGGTTTTCGATGATGCCGTTGTGCACCAGCGCCACCCGGCCGGCTGCGCCCTGGGCCGCCGCCGGGCCGTGACTGAAGTGCGGGTGGGCGTTGTGCACGGCGGGCGCGCCGTGCGTGGCCCAGCGCGTGTGGGCGATGCCGGTGCCGCTGGCGATGGCTTCCTGCTGCACCTGTTGCACCAGTTCGGCCACGCGGGCCGTGCTGCGCGCGCGGCGCAGGCTGCCGTCGTGAATGGCAACGCCACAGGAGTCGTAGCCCCGGTATTCCAGCCGCTGCAAACCCTGAACCAACACAGGAACGATGTCACGACCCGAAACGCCTGCGACGATGCCACACATAGGTTTTGCTCCAAGAGATGAGGTGCCGTGATGGTAGGCACATCATCTCGGAATAAGCACTCTCAATCGTCGTATACATGAACGATAATTTCACAAATCCAGCATAGAGATTGATTATTTCAATTTTTATTAGTTTATGGAATCAGAGTTCATCGACGACACCGATCTGCGCCTGCTCGACCTGCTGCAGACCGACGCCAGCCGCAGCAACCAGGACACGGCGGCGCTGGCGCACGTGTCGCCGCCCACCAGCCTGCGGCGCGTGAAGCGGCTGCGCGAGATCGGCGCCATCGAACGGGTGGTGGCCGTGCTCAGCCCGGACCGCCTGGCCCCGCTGATCGGACACGGCCTCACGGCGATGGTGGAAATCACGCTGGAACGGCAGGGCGCCGAGCACCTGGACGCGTTCGAAGCGCGCGTCGTGCCCGACCCGGCGGTGCAGCAGTGCTACCGCGTCAGCCCCGGGCCCGACTTCATGCTGGTGGTGCACACGCCCGACATGCCCGCCTATCTGGCCCTGGCACAACGCCTCTTCACGGCCGACGCCAATGTGCGTAACGTCAAGGCTTTCTTCAGCGTCAAGCGCGCCAAGTTCGATCCGCGCCTGCCACTGCCGGCCCGGATGACCCCTCCGCCTCACACACCGTAGTAACAAAGGGTTAATTGAAGAACCGGCGCGTAACCGGCTCCTAGAATCGACCGCACGAAAGTATTCATGCTTCAGGAGGACTGCTCATGCTGCCGTTGGCCCTGGGACTGCTGATCGCCGTTGCGCTGGTGGCGCTGGGCGTGTGGCTGTACCGCCGCTATTTCCCGAAAAACAGCGGTCGCGACGATCGCTACGAACCGCAACCGCTGCTGACCGCCGAACAGCTGGCCATGCTGGACTACCTGCACGACAGCTTTCCCGGGCAAGAGATCCTGGCCGATGTGCGCCTGAGTGCACTGCTGGGTGTGCGCCGCGCCAGCGACCGGCAGCGCGCTGTCAAGCGGCTCGACGGGCACCGGGTCGACTACGTGGTCTGCAGCGCCGACGGCCGCGCGATCTTCGCGTTCGACGTGGAGCAATACCACCTGAGCAACGCCAAGGCCAAGGCGCACAAGCTCAAGCTCAAGAACCGCATGCTCAAGACGGCCGGGGTGCGTTTCGTGTTCCTCAAGAACGGCATCCACCGCATGCCTTCGCCCAACGACTTCCGCCGCCAGCTCGACCTGGCGGAGCTGCCCCGCCCGATCCAGCGCGAACGCGAGCCCGAACCCGAAACGCCGCGTCAGCAGCTCGAATCGCATTTTTCGCAGTTCGACCAGCTCTACCCCACCACCGGTTTCCGCGATTCGGACGTGCTGGGCCTGAGCGGCCTGATGGAACTGGGGCCGCAAAGCGGCGAGGCGCCTCAGCGCCCCTCGTCACGCCCCCCGGAGCCGGCCGTGCGACCGGCGCAGCGCCCCGGCCGCGCACCGGCCACCGACAGCAAGCGCGTGCCCACACTGCACCAGCGGCACTGAGGCGCGGCGACCCGCGCCGCGTCAGGCTTTGGGTGGGTTCTTGCGCGGCCGCTGCCAGTTCGGGATGCTCACCTGCTTGCCGCGCGCCACGCTCAGCGCGCCGGCCGGCGTGTCCTTGGTGATGGTGGAGCCGCCGCCCACCGTGCCGCCAGCACCCAGCGTCACGGGCGCCACCAGCACGCAGTTGCTGCCCACGTGCACGTCGGCCTCGATCACGGTGCGGTGCTTGTTGGCGCCGTCGTAGTTGGCGGTGATGCTGCCGGCGCCGTAGTTCACGCGCTCGCCCACCGTGGCGTCGCCCAGGTAGGCCAGGTGGTTGGCCTTGGCCCCGTCGGCCAGGGTCGAATTCTTGACTTCGACGAAGTTGCCGATGTGCACCTCGGCGCCCAGCTGGGCACCCGGGCGCAGCCGGGCAAACGGACCGATCAGCGCGCCAGGGCCCACGCTCACACCGGCTTTTTCGCCGTCGATGTGGGTGAATGGGTGGATCACCGCCCCCGCGGCGAGGGTGGCGTTGGCGATCACGCAGTGCGCGCCGATGCGCACGCCCTCGCCCAGCACCACGCGGCCTTCGAACACGCAGCCGACGTCGATCTCCACGTCGGGCCCGCACTGGAGCTCACCACGCACGTCAAAACGTGCCGGGTCGGCCAGGCGCACGCCCTGCTCCAGCAGTTCGTGGGCGCGGCGCCCCTGGTAGGCGCGCTCCAGCTCGGCCAGTTGTTTCGGGCTGTTGACGCCCGCCACCTGCGCGGCGTCGGTGATGCGGTGCGCCTGCACCGGCACGCCGTCGGCCACGGCGAACTTGACCACGTCGGTCAGGTAGTACTCGTTCTGGGCGTTGCGGTTGTCCAGCCGCGCCAGCCAGCCACGCAGCAGCCGCGTGGGCACGGCCATGATGCCGCTGTAAATCTCGGTGATGGCTTTCTGCGCCTCGCTCGCGTCCTTCTGCTCCACAATGGCCTGCACCGCGCCGTCGGTGCCGCGCACGATGCGCCCATAGCCCGTGGGATCGGGCTGGTCCAGCGTCAGCAGCGCCAGGCACTGGCCGCCGCACAGCGCCAGCAGCGCCTGCAAGGTGTCGGCCTGGGTCAGCGGCACGTCGCCCGAAAGCACCAGGGTCACGCCGTCGTCGGCCAGCACAGGCACCGCCTGCTGCACCGCGTGGCCGGTGCCCAGTTGCGGCTCCTGGCGCACGAAGCCCAGGGCCGTGCCCGCACCGCCCGGCGCCGCCAGCCCCGCTTCCACCTGCGCGGCCTCGTGACCGGTGATCACCACCACCTGGCGAGCGGAAAGCCGCACGGCCGTGTCAATCACATGCTGCGCGAGTGCACGTCCGCCCAAACGGTGCAAAACTTTGGGCCGCCGGCTTTTCATGCGCGTGCCTTTGCCGGCCGCCATCACCACCACATCCACAGGGAACGACATGAACACCTCTTACGGGGCGCCCATGCACCCCTTTGCCATCGTGGGGCGGATTATCGCGCCCCCACTGGCGGCCGCCCGCCGCCTGCTGACGCGCTGGCGCCTGGCCGCGCTGCTGCTGGCCGCCCTGGCACTGACGGGCTGCAGCGTGCTGCGGCTGGCCTACAGCCAGGCCCCCGCCGCGCTGTACTGGTGGGTCGACGGCTATGTCGACCTGAACGACGCGCAGAGCGCGGCGCTGCGCCAGGACATCGACCGCTTCGCGGCCTGGCACCGGCAGGACGAGCTGCCCGCCTACATCGGCCTGCTGGGCACCTGGCAGGCCATGGCCCCCCAGAACACCACCGGCGCCCAGAGTTGCGCACAGTACGGCGCGCTGCGTGCGGCCGTGGTGCGGCTGGCGGACCAGGGCGCCGAACCGCTGGCACGCGTCGCGCTGCAGCTCTCGCCCGCCCAGTTGCAGCACCTGGAGCGGCACCACGCCAAGCGCAACCGCGAATTTGAAAAGGATTTCCTGCGCGGCACCCCCACCCAGCGCCTGCAGCGCCGCGTGGACAAGGCGGTGGACCGCTATGAAATGCTGTACGGCCGGCTCTCGCCCGAGCAGGTGGCACAGGTGCGCCAGGGTCTGCGTGACGCCCCGTTCGATGCCGAACGCCTGCTGGCCGAGCGCCGGGCCCGGCAGGACGAACTGCTGCGCCTGATCCGCCAGCTCCAGGCCGCGCAGGGCGGGCCGCTCGCCACCGGCGCCGCCGTGCCCGCGCCCGCCGTGGCCGCGCTGCGCGACTGGTTCGTGCGCGGTCTGCCCCAGGCGGATGACCCGGGCGCGCCCTGGATCGCCCATGGCTGCGCCGAGTACGCGGCGCTGCATAACCGCACCAGCGCCGCCCAGCGCGAACGCGCGGTGCAGGTGCTCAAAGGTTACGAGGCCGACCTGCGCGCCCTCGCCGCACCCGCCTGAGGCGCACCAGAACCCGCCCCGGCGCCCCTCGTCCGTGCGGGTGCCCGCCCCGTTTCGGACCAGCCAACCTGTCCCTGGTGGTGCGCACGCACCTGCCTGGTCAGTTCTGCGCACACATCTGATGCTCAAATCTTGCATACAAGGCCTGCATGGCATGGCACGGTTCTCGCAAGCAGCGAAACCATGGTCAGTTCCACCGACATCGCCCAACGCATCATCGAAGCCATCCTGGCGCAGCGCCTGGCCCCCGGCACGCGCCTGGGCGAGCAGAACCTGTCGATGCTGTTCGACTGCAGCCGCACCCTGGTGCGCGAAGCCCTGGTGCGGCTGGCGGCGCGCGGCATCGTCACCGTCAGCTCGCGCCGCGGCTGGTTCGTGGTGCAGCCCTCGCACGAAGAGGCGCGCGAGGCCTTCGAGGCCCGCCGCGTCATCGAAACCGGGCTGATCCGCCGCCAGTCCCCCGTCAACAAGAGCGCCATCAAACGCCTGCGCCAGCATGTGAAGCAGGAGCAGGCCGCGCTCAAGGGCAGCGACATCGGGCAGCGCAGCTACCTGCTGGGCGACTTCCACGTCTGCCTGGCCGAATGCCTGGGCAACCAGTTGCTGGCCGACACGCTGCGCGACTACACCGCACGCACCACGCTCATCGCCATGCTCTACCAGAGCACGCACGACGCGGTGCAGTCCTGCCAGGACCACGTGGCCATCGTCGAAGCGCTGGAACGCGGCGACACCGCACACGCCGAGGCCCTGATGGAAGAACACATCGGCCAGGTGCAGGCCGCACTGCGCCTGGCCCCCGCCGACGACCCGCTGGCCGACCTGCGGCAGGCACTGGCGCCGGTCACCCCCCCTTCTGTCGCGGCCGTGGCCGCGCCCGCTTCCCCCACCCCTCCCGAAACCTACCTAGGAGCCCTGCTGTGATCACCCTGAACAAACGCGCCTTCACCGCCTCTGCCCTCGCCCTGGCAGCGCTGGCCGTCACCGGCACCGCACACGCCCAGTCCGCGCTGGACGACATCCTCAAGGCCAAGACGATCAAGATCGCGGTGCCCACCGACTACCCGCCTTACGGCTTCGTCGGCATCGACCTGCAGCCCCAGGGCCTGGACATCGACATGGCCAAGCTGATCGCCGACAAGCTGGGCGTGAAGCTGCAGATGGTGCCGGTCATCAGCGGCAACCGCATTCCCTATGTGCAGACCAAGCAGGTGCACCTGGTGATTTCCACGCTGGGCAAGAACGCCGAGCGCGAGAAGGTGATCGACTTCACGCACGCCTACTCGCCCTTCTTCCAGGCCGTGTACGGCCCCAAGAGCCTGTCGATCAAGAGCTTCGCCGACCTGGGCGGCAAGACCATTGCGGTGGCCAAGGGCGCGATGGAAGAGCAGGAACTGGTCAAGGTCGGCCCGGCCAGCATGGACTTCAAGCGCTATGAAGACCAGGCCGCCAGCACCGCCGCCTTCGTGGCCGGCCAGACGCAGCTGATCGCCACCAGCGTCTCCAACGCCGGCCTGATGGCGCAGAAGAACCCGCAACTGGGCGCCGAATTCAAGCTGCTCATCAAGGACAGCCCGAACTTCATCGGCGTGGCCAAGGGCGAGCCCGCGCTGCGCGCCAAGGTCAACGAAATCATCGTCGCCGCCAAGGCCGACGGCACCCTCGACAAGATGGCGCAGAAGTGGCTGGGCCGCGCCGCCGGCAACCTGCCGCTGAGCGAATAAGCGCCCGCCCGGACGAAAGCCGACCATGCCTATCGAACTCGACTTCGGCGCGGTGCTCAGCCAGTGGCCCTTCCTGCTCCAGGGGGTGCTGTGGACGCTGGGCCTGACCGCGATCGCGCTGGTGCTGGGCCTGCTGGTCGGCGTCGGCTGTGCCTGGGCCCGCGCGAGCGGGCCCGCCTGGCTGCGCTGGGTGTGCGGGGCGTATGTGGAGCTGATCCGCAACACCCCGTTCATCGTGCAGCTGTTCTTCATCTTCTTCGGCCTGCCTTCGCTGGGCGTCAAGCTCTCGCCCGAGACGGCTTCCATCATCGCGATGGTGCTGAACCTCGGCGCCTACGCCACCGAGATCATCCGCGCCGGCATCGAAGCCACGCCGCGCGGCCAGATCGAAGCGGCGCTGAGCCTGGCACTCAACCGCGTGCAGGTGTTCACCCGCGTGGTGCTGCCGCCCTCGCTCAAGCGGGTGTGGCCGGCGCTGGTGAGCCAGATCGTGATCGTGATGCTGGGCTCGGCCGTGTGCGGCCAGATTTCCACCGAAGAGCTGAGCTATTCGGCCAATGTGATCCAGGCGCAGAACTTCCGCACCTTCGAGGCCTACATCGTCGCCACGGTGATCTACCTGCTGCTGGCGATCTGCCTGCGCAAGGCGCTCAACTGGGCGGGGCCACGCTTCGTCTTCGGCCGATGACCGCGATGCCGCTCCACACCGCCGTCATGCTCGCGCAGGCGGGCATCCAGCACCACCAAAGCCATGCCCTGGATGCCCGCCTTCGCGGGCAGGACGGCCCCCTGCGTCACAGGCCGGTGGAGAGGGCTGAGCGGGGGCTTCGCGCAAACCTGAAAGAAACACCCCATGGTTGACTTCACGCTCTGGGACATCGTCCGCAACCTGCTGCTGGCCGCGCGCTGGACGGTGGTGCTCTCGCTCATCGCCTTCGTGGGCGGCGGCCTGGTCGGCCTGCTGCTGCTGATCGCCCGCATCGCGCGCCTGCCGGGGGCCGAGCGCTTCGTCGCCGGCTATGTCCAGGTCTTTCAGGGCACGCCGCTGCTGATGCAGCTGTTCCTGGCCTACTTCGGCATCGGGCTGTTCGGCATCAACGTCTCGCCCTGGGTGTCGGTGACGCTGGCACTCACGCTCTACACCAGCGCCTTCCTCACCGAAATCTGGCGCGGCTGCGTGGCCGCCATTCCCAAAGGCCAGTGGGAAGCCGCGCAAAGCCTGGCGATGAACTTCGGCGAACAGTTGCAGCACGTGATCTTTCCGCAAGCGCTGCGCATCGCCATCCCGCCCACCGTTGGCTTCCTGGTGCAGGTGATCAAGGGCACGGCCCTGGCGTCGGTGGTGGGTTTCGTCGAACTCACGCGCGCCGGCAACATGATCTCCAACGTCACCTACGCGCCTTTCACCGTCTTCGCCTGCGTGGCGCTGATGTACTTCGTGCTGTGTTACCCCATCAGCCTCTACGCCAAGTTCCTGGAGCGGAAGACACGATGAACCCCCTGCGCCGCTTCGCGGCTTCCCCCCGTCTTATCCTCTCCGGCGCGCCACGCGCACCTCAGCCATGAACGTTTCCACTTCCACCGAACCCCAGGCCCCCATCGTCCAGATCACGGCGCTGCGCAAGTCCTACGGCACGAACGAGGTTCTCAAGGGCATCGACCTGAAGGTCGCGCGCGGCGAGGTGATCGCCATCATCGGCAAGAGCGGCTCGGGCAAGAGCACGCTGCTGCGTTGCATCAACGGGCTGGAGGTGTTCCAGGAAGGCGCGCTCACCGTCGACGGCAAGCCGCTGCTCTACGACAGCCCCATGGCCATGCGCGAGCTGCGCCAGCACGTGGGCATGATCTTCCAGAGCTTCAACCTGTTCCCGCACCTGAGCGTGGGCCGCAACATCATGCTGGCCCCCACGCTGGTGAAAAAGACCGACAAGGTCGACGCCGCCGAGCACGCGCGCAAGCTGCTGCTGCGCGTGGGGCTGGCCGAAAAATTCGACGCCATGCCCGACCAGCTTTCGGGCGGCCAGCAACAGCGCGTGGCCATCGCCCGCGCCCTGGCCATGGAGCCGGCCGTGCTGCTGTGCGACGAGATCACCAGCGCGCTCGACCCCGAGCTGGTGGGCGAGGTGCTGCGCGTGGTGGAGAGCCTGGCCAACGAGGGCATGACGCTGCTGATGGTCACGCACGAAATGAACTTCGCGCGCAAGGTGGCCGACCGCGTGATCTTCATGCACCAGGGCCGCGTGCACGAAATGGGGCCGCCCGAGGTGCTGTTCGGCAACCCACAGACGCCGGAGCTGCAGCAGTTCCTGTCGTCGCTGAAGGACTGAGGCTCCGCACCGTCAAGCCGGCGAAGGGCCCCCGAGCCCTGCCGTCATGCCCGCGAAAGCGGGCATCCAGAACGCGCCCCAAGTCGCCTTGACAGGCTCACCAGCTGAACCAGAGCACCGCGAGCGACAGCAGCGTCACGGGCATCGCCACCAGCGCGTGGCGGCGCCAGTCGAGCGTGATGCCTTCGCGGGCGGCGAGGTCGGCCACGATCAGGTTGGCGATCGAGCCGACCAGCAGCAGGTTGCCGGCAAAAGTGCTGGCCAGCGCCAGCAGCACGCCGCTTTGCTGCGGGTCGCCGCCCAGATGCGGCAGCAGCAGCATCACGGCGGGCACGTTGGAGACCAGATTCGACAGCGCCGCGCTGGCCACCAGCAACGCGCCCGGATCGCTCAGGTGCACGCCGTGCGCCGCCAGCCAGGCCACGGCCTCGCCCGCCAGGCCGGTGTCCTGGAAGGCGTGATTCACGACGAACAGGCCGATGAAGAGCAGCAGCAGTTGCCAGTCGACGAAACCCATGACGTCGGCCGAATGCAGACGCCGGCTGAGCAGCAGCAGCGCGGCCCCGACCAGCGCGGCCACGTCGCGCGGCCAGTCGGTGAACAGGAACACCCCCATCAGCGCCAGCGCGACGCTCAGCCCCTTGACGGTCTGCCAGCGGTCGTAGGGCGGCTCTTCGGCCAGGGGCGCCACCGGCACCGCCAGCGGCCGCGCCAGCTCGGGGGCACCGCTGCGCGCGCCCGGCCCGAAGGCCAGCCAGGCCCAGAGCAGCCCCAGGCTCACGCCCACCGGCAGCAGCGCCTGGCGCACGAAATCGCCGAAATGCAGTTTCAGCACCGACCCGATCAGCATGTTCTGCGGGTTGCCGATGAGCGTGGCGGCCGAGCCGATGTTGGCCGCACACGCCAGCCCGATGAGAAAGGGCAGCGGATTGAGACCGCGCTGCAGACACAGCCGCGCGACCACGGGTGTCATGGCCAGGCAGATCACGTCGTTGGAGAACACGGCCGAGAGGCCCGCCGCGACCACGATGATCGCCGCCAGCAACCCGCGGCGCGACAGCGGCAAGGCGCCCACACGGCGGGTGACTTCGGTGTAGAAGCCGCCCAGGCGCATCTGCGCCGACACCACCATGAAGGCAAACAGCAGCACGATGGTGGGCACGTCGACCGCGCGCGCGGCCATCTCCACGCCTTCGCCGGTGATGGCGATCACGGCAATGGCGCCCAGCAGTGCCACGCCGGAGCGGTCCAGCCGCAGACGCGGCAGCCCCCCCAGGAACATGCCGAGATAGACGATGGCGAAAACAGCCACCACCCCCCAGTCGGTGGGCGGATGGGTGACCAGGGATTCGGGCAGGTTCATGGGCCGCGTCAGGAACGGGGTAAAGGGACCCGCATTGTCCGGCAAGCGCGACGGCCCCAGCGCCCGCCATGCCGCTGACACAGGGCGCCGATAAGATGCCGCACCGTCCACCCGATCACCATGAACCCTGCCCCTTCCGACACCCCGCCGCCAGTGCCGCTTTCGCAGGCCCTGCGCTACTGGCTGCGCCTGGGCTTCATCAGCTTTGGGGGACCGGCCGGCCAGATCGCGTTGATGCACCACGACCTGGTGGTGCAGCGCAGATGGATGTCGGAAAAGCGCTTTTTGCACGCGCTCAACTACTGCCTGCTGCTGCCCGGACCGGAAGCCCAGCAACTGGCCACCTACCTGGGCTGGCTGATGCACCGCACCTGGGGCGGTGTGCTGGCGGGGGTGTTGTTCGTGCTGCCGTCGCTGCTGCTGCTCACCGGGCTGTCATGGATTTATCTGGCCTTCGGCGACCAGCCCTGGGTGGCGGGGGTGTTCGACGGGATCAAGCCCGCTGTGACCGCCATCGTGCTGCAGGCCGCGCTGCGCCTGGGGGGCCGCACGCTGCGCAACCGCTGGCTGTGGGGCCTGGCCCTGGCCGCCTTTCTGGGACTGGCGGTGTTCCGGCTGCCTTTTCCGGTGATCGTGCTGGCCGCCGGCCTGGCCGGGTGGATCGGCGGGCGGCTGGCGCCCGCAGCCTTCCTGCCCGGCGGGCCGACGCCGCACGCGGCCGCCCCGGCCCCCGCAGCACCAGCGGCACTGATCGACGACCACACGCCACCCCCGCCGCACGCCCGCTTTCGCCTCGGTGGGTTGGCCCGGGTGCTGGCCGCCGGCGCCCTGCTCTGGGGCTTGCCCATGGGCCTGCTCACGGCCGTGCTGGGCTGGCAGCACGACTACACGCAAATGGCCTGGTTCTTCACCAAGGCGGCGTTCATGAGTTTCGGGGGGGCTTATGCCGCCCTGCCCTATGTGGTGCAGGGCGCGGTGGCGCAGTACGGCTGGCTCACGCCGGTGCAGGTCATGGACGGGCTGGCACTGGGCGAAACCACGCCCGGCCCGCTGATCATGGTGGTGGCGTTCGTGGGGTTCCTGGGCGGTTACGGCAAGGCCCTGCTCGGGCCCGAGCACCTGTTCCTGGCGGGCGCGCTGGCCGCCCTGCTGGTGACCTGGTTCACCTTCCTGCCGTCGTTCCTGTTCATCCTGGCAGGAGGCCCGCTGGTGGAGTCCACGCACGGGCGCCTGGGTTTTACCGCGCCACTGGCGGGCATCAGCGCCGCCGTGGTGGGCGTCATCGCCAGCCTGGCGCTGCTGTTTGCGGGCCACGTGTTCTGGCCCCAGGGCGTGTCGGGGCCACCCGATCTGGCGGCCATGGCGCTGGCGCTGGGCGCCGCGCTGGCCCTCATCCGGTTCCGGCGCGGCGTGATCGAGGTGATCGGCGTCTGCGCCCTGCTCGGGCTGCTGCAGCGGCTGGCCTGAAGCGCCCGCCGCTGCCGGGGCGTCAGCTCTGCAGCGCCGCCCACATCTCCTTGTCGCGCTCGGCCGTCCAGATGCGCGGGTTCTTGATGCCCTGGGCTTCGTCGTATGCCCGACTTACATCGAACGGCAGGCAGTGTTCGTAGATGAACACATGGCCGAACACCGGATCCATGCTCTTGCGGGTGTGGGCCATGGCGGCCTTGAGGTCCATGCCTGCGGCAGCGGCTTCCTTGCCGGCCTGGAACAGCGTGGTGACCCAGCGCTGGGTGTAGTCGAGCGCCTTGTTGACGTCGGCGTTGCCCTTCATGGCTTCACCGCGGCCCGGCACGATGAACTCGGCGTTGAGGGCGCGCAGCGCTTCGAGCGTGGCGGGCCATTCTTCGAGCTGGGCGTCACCGGTGTAGACGCCGGCTTCGTATTCCACCAGGTCGCCGCTGAACAGCACCTTCTCTGCCTCCACCCAGGCGATGGTGTCGCCGCGCGTGTGGCCCTGGCCCGGGTGCCAGATCTGCACCTTCACGCCACCCAGGTCCACCTCCAGCGAGCCCTGGCGGCCAGGCTGGCCGTCGCCGATCACCAGGGTCGGCCAGGTCAGGCCGGGCACAGAATCGGCGCCGCGGAACAGGCGCGGGAAGCGCTCCATCTCGCTTTGCATGTCCTGCGCACCGCGCTCGACGATCAGTTCGTAGGTGCCGCGGCTGGCGATGATTTCGGTCGCGCCTTCGGCCTTGTAGGCGCTCGCGCCCAGCACGCGCACGGCGTGGTAGTGCGTGAGCAGCACGTATTTGATGGGCTTGTCGCTGACGGTGCGGATCTTGGCGATCAGGTCCTGCGCCATGGCGGGCGTGGCCGTGGCGTCGCTGACCATGATGTACTGGTCACCGATGATCACGCCCGAATTGGGGTCGCCTTCGGCGGTGTAGGCCCAGCAATGCGCGCTGAGCTGTTCAAAGGTGATCTTTTTGTCGGCCAGGTCGGCCTGGGAAGCGAAGGCTTTGCTCATGGGGTGTCTCCAGGTGGGGTAGCAAGGACTGATGCGGATTATTTTACTTAATCGAAATCCATTACGAATGGGTAAACAATAACCCTGTGGCGCACAGGCCCGTTCCGCCGCTCAGCCCAGGCCTTTTTCCAGCAGCGTGACCACTTCTTCGGCGAAGGCGCTGTAGCTCATCTCGCCGCCGGGCCGCAACCAGGTGAAGGTCCAGTTGATCATGCCGAACAGCATCATGGTCAGCGCGGTCTGGTTGACCGGCGTGACCCGCTGCGGGTAGGCCCGGCGCAGGAAGCGGGTGAACGCCGCCACCACATCGCGCTGCCGGTTGAGAATCAGCTCGCGCTGCACCTCGCCCAGGAACTTGGTGTCCGACAGCAGCGCCACGTGGCGCGTGGCCGAGGTTTCGTATTCGGCCAGAAAGGCCCGCACCAGCTCGTGCAGGGCATCGCGTTCGTTCAGGTTCTTGCGCTGGGCACGCGCTTCGGCCTCACCGATCAGCGCCAGCAGCCGCTGGGTGTAGCGGTCGAGCAGGTCGAACAGGATCGCTTCCTTGCTCTCGTAATAGTGGTAGAGCCGGGCCTTGCTGGTGCCGCAGGCGGTGGCGATGTCGTTCATGCTGGCCGCCGGGAAGCTCTGCCGGGCGAAGCACTGGGCGGCGACGTCCAGGATTTCGTCGCGCTTGAGGTCGTGAAAGGCGGATTTGGGGCGGGCCATGAGGGGGCATTGTCCACCCCTGCGCCACCTGTGGTGTCACCCCTGAAAGACGCGGCGTTGGCCGGTCCGGCGCAGCAGGCCCCTACGTGCCCTGACCGGAGGGGCCTGCCTCGTCTCTGCTGGCGTGCGATGTGCGGGCCGGCTACGATGCCCGCATGGTCACCCGCCCCGTCACCGACCCCTTCGCGCTGCACGCCTGCGAACTGCTGGCCTGCCTGGGGCCGTGCAAGGCCACGCGCATGTTCGGCGGCTACGGGCTGTCGGTGGACGGCATGAACGTGGGCATCATCGCCTGGGACACGCTGTTTCTCAAGACCAACGCCGACACCGAGCCCACCTGGCTGGCGGCGGGCGCCCGCCCCTTTGCCTACGAGGCCAAGGGCAAGACCCTGCGGCTGCACTACCACACGCCCCCTGACGAGGCGCTGGAATCGCCCGCGCTGATGGCGCCCTGGGCGCGGCTGGCGCTGCAGGCCGCCGTGGCAGCGCGCAGCACCCCGCCGCGCCGAACCCGGCGGTCCGCGGCGCGCTGAAGCGGCAAAAAGCCGGTCGTCAGGGACGCAGCGATTCCAGCGGCGACAGCACACGGCCGCGCCCGGCCAGCAGCACATCGCCGTAACCGGCCAGCCCCCGCAGCAGGCGTGCCAGCGCTTGCGCCGACTGTCCGAGTGCGGCCGCCAGATCGCGGGCCGGTGCCCCGACCTCGCGGGCGAAACGCCCCGGTGCGGCGGAGAGCGCGCTGTCGTGCCAGTCGAAGCAGACGGGCGACGCATCGCCCGGCGTGGCGAGCGGCTCCATCACCAGGCGGGCACCCGCCGGCACGGTGAGCACATCGCCCACGCCCAGGAAATGGTCGCCCGCGGCCTCGGGCGCCACCCCTTCGACCCCGGCGTAGGTGACCCAGACCCGGCCGTGGCGGACGCGGAGCTGGGCCGTCTTCTGCGGGCACAGGGTCATGGCATGCCCGGGATGCAGACGCCACTGACCGGCGCGGGCGTGGGCCGGAACAGACAACGAAACAACACGATCGGTGGACATGACAGACTCCTCAGGCAGCATCAATATGGCACCGATCTTCGCCCGCTGCGCGCGCCGCGTCCAATGAAATGGCGATAAGCTATTGATTCGAGTTCCGCATCAATCCGCCGGAGACCACCCGATGTCGCTGCCCGCCAGCCACCCCCGCACCCGCCCGATCTCGGCCGGCCATCTGCGCGCCTTTGACGCCGTGGCCCGGCACCTGAACTTCCGCGCGGCGGCGGAGGAGCTGTCCCTCACACAAAGCGCCGTCAGCCGCCAGATCCAGGCGCTGGAGGACGAGGTCGGCACGCCCCTGTTCCTGCGCCACACCCGGGCCGTGGAACTCACCAGCGCGGGGGCCCAGCTGCTGCGTGCCACCGGCGTGGCGCTGGAGCGGATTGATGCGGCGGTGCGCCAGATCCGGCAGAGCGCCGGGCGCCGCAACGTGGCCATCACCACCTGGGCGTCGTTCGCGTCCATGTGGCTGATTCCGCGCCTCGAAGCCTTCCAGCGCGAGCACCCGGACATCGACATCCGCATCGACGCCACCGACGCCGCGGTGGACCTGGCCACGGCCGACGTCGACCTGGCATTGCGCTACGCCGTGCCGCAGTCGATCGGCGCGGGCGCGATCCGGCTCTTCGGTGAACAGCTCACCCCCGTGGCCAGCCCCTGGCTGCTGCGCGAGCAGCCGCTGCACAAGGTGGACGACCTGGCGCGGCACACGCTCATCGAAGCTGGCGACGCCCACCGCACGCGCCACCTCGAATGGCTGACCTGGCAGCGCTGGCTGGAACTGCACACCGTGCCCGCACCGGCCGCCCCGGCGCGCGGCAAGACGCGGTCGCGCCTGAGCCCCAAGCGCTGGCTCTATTTCAACTACGCCAACCAGATCGTGCAGGCCGCGCTCACGGGCCAGGGCGTGGCGCTGGCACGGCTGCCCCTGGTGGCCGAGAGCCTGGCCAACGGCGATCTGGTCGAACCGCTGCCCCGGGCCCGGCTGGACTCGCCCCTGGTCTACTGGCTCCTGGTGGCGCCACGCAGCGCGCAGCGCCCCGAGGTCAAGGCCTTCTGCGACTGGCTGCTGCGCGAGGCCGAGCGCACGCGGCAGGCCATCGGCGACGTGCCCGACCCCGACACGGTGGACCACATCGACTGAGTAACCGTCTTGGAAGTCAAGCGCTGTGAAGCGATTTGTCCCAAGGTTTGCCAGTTCGGACCATGGCATTGAGCGTGGTCAGCAGCTTG
>NZ_BSPB01000046.1:0-29545 GCF_030160815.1 Hydrogenophaga electricum
AACAGACAGCCTTGGCGAGCGATTGCTCGCACTGCAAGGCTGCTTCAAGTGCCAACCAAACAAGTCATCTGCCGCAGACGCTGATCGGAAGGTAGTGTTTTCACTCGAAAACGCTGAATTTCAACAGCCTGCTAGAGCCGCGAGGCGTTGCTCAGATCGACCATGAGGTAGTGCGCCCCCGCAATCGGGTTGTGGTAGTACGGCGCGACCTCGACAAAGCCCAGGTCCTCATAGAGGGCACGGGCGGCCTCCATGTCGCTGAGGGTGTCGAGCAGCATGGTGGTGTAGCCGGCGATGGTTGCGCGCGAGAGCACCTCCTCGGCCAGCCGACGTCCGAGTCCGAAGCTGCGATACGCGCGGCGCACGAAGAGGCGCTTCATCTCGCAGGCGTTGAGATGGTCCGAGTTGTCCAAGGCACGAAATGCGCAGCAGCCGGCGGCCTGACCGTCGACCGTGGCCAGGAGCAGGAGGCCTGTGGGGGCGGCATAGGCGCCTGGCAGGGCCTGCAACTCTGCGTCAAAACCCTGGAAGCAAAGATCGATACCCAGGTGGGCCTGATAGTCGATGAACAAGGCGCGCACAGCCTCGATATCTTCCGGCGAAGTGGCGACGCGCAAGGCGATGTCGGCGGTGTGGGAGGGGTCGGGCGGCATGCGGCTGGGGCGCGGTGTTTCAGGCCGAACTATACGGCAGTGGCCATTGGAGGCCCTGCAGGCGCGAGGCCGGGGATCAATAGCCTGCGGCGGCGTAACCGAAATCGACCAGGGCGTACACGGCCACCGCAGCGAGGGCAAACAGGGCGAGCGCGAGCCAGCGAGTGCCTGTGCTGTCTCGCGAGGGCTCGGCATTGGCGGAGACTTCCTGGTCCCCCGAGATCATGGCGCGCACGAGGCGTTTCTGGCGGAACAACCGGTAGAAGACGATGGCGGCCAGATGCAGAACCACGAGCAGGATCACGAAGAGCTTGCCCAGACCCTTGTGGTAGCGGGTGATGCTGCCGGCCATGTCGCTGGACACCAGCGTTGCAAAAGGGCCGGCGAGCGCGATCTCGTCATCGGCAAAGAGCCCGGTGCCCACCTGCACCGCGAGCATGGTGAGGAGCGCCAGCACCGACAGCGCGCCCAGGGGGTTGTGGCCGATGTGGTGCTCGGACCGACTTTTTCCACGCAGGTAGGCGAGGACCTCGCCGGGGCCACGCACGAAGGTGGAGAAGCGCGACCAGTGTCCGCCGACAAAGCCCCAGACGACACGGAAGATCAGCAACGCCAACACCGTGTAGCCGAAGCGGAAATGCCAGTTCATCCACGACCCGCCCACATTGCCGGTCACGACAAGGCCGATGACCGACAAGGCCAGCGCCCAATGAAAGAGGCGGGTGGGCAGGTCCCAGACGCGAAGGGTAGGCATGTCAGGCTCCAAATGCTGCGAAGTTGATTATGGAGACATTGGCGGGCACGGGGTTCCCGGAACTTCGGGGCGCATGCCCGGTCAGTCACAATGGTTTTTTGTGCCTGTCCATTCCATTGACCCACGCTGAGGAGTACTTATGAAAGCCATCGCCGCTTTTGCTGTCGCCGCCACCCTGTCCGTCTCGGCTCTGGCCGAAACACCCACTTTTGCCAACGCCCAGGAAGCCATCAAGTTCCGTCAGGCCACCTTGAAGGAGCTGCAGCAGAACTTCAAGCGGGTGGCCGACATGGCCAACGGGCGTGCCGCTTTCGATGCGGGGGTGGCCGAGAGCAGTGCAGCCCGCGCGGCCGAGCTGATCAAGCAGCCTTGGGTCGGTTTCGGTCCGGGCACGGAAGGCGGCAAGGCCGATTCGGACATCTGGAAGGAACAGGACAAGTTCAAGGCAGCGGCGAGCCGTGCCGAGGGCGAAGTGGCGAAGGTGGCCGCTGCCGCCAAGACCGGTAACCTGGATGCGATCAAGGCGGCGGTGGGCAATGCAGGCGCCTCCTGCAAGGCCTGTCACGACGCCTTCCGCAACTGAAGCCGCAGACCACCCCATGAAAAAAGCCGGTATCAACCGGCTTTTTTCATGGGCGAGCGGGGCGGCTGGCTCAACTCTGGGCGAGCAGATCCTCGATCAGCTTGTGCAGGGCGGCCATATCGGGCTCGCCGACATAGCGCTTGACGATTTGGCCCTGTTTGTTCACCAAGTAGGAGGTGGGCGTGAGCTTGACGTCACCCCAGGCCTGGGCAATTTCACCGGTGTTGTCCAGGGCGACTTTGAAGGGCAACTGGCGGGTCTGGGCAAAGTTGACCACCCAGGCGGGCGGGTCGTAGCTCATCGCAACGGCCACGGTTTCGTAGCCGCGGTCCTTGAATTTCTGGTGCGTGGCCACGAGGGCCGGCATCTCTTTGACGCAGGTGACGCAGGTGGTGGCCCAGAAATTCACCAGCGTGACTTTGCCCTTGAGCGCCTCGGTGGTGGTGCTGCTGCCGTCAAGCAGCACAAACGTGGACGGAGGCGCCGCGTCGCGGGTGCCGCAGCCGGAAAGACCCAGGGCGGCCAGGGCGCTCAGCGCCAGCAGGGTCAGGCCCATGCGACGCCGCATGGGCAGAAAGAAAGACGGTTGCGAGGGCTTCATGGGGGGGTGAGATCGGGGCTTGCCGCGAGAGTTCATTCCCTTCGTCGGCCGGTGCACAGTGTACGCAAGGCATCGAGCCTGAGATCAGCGGCGGGTCAATTGCCGGCGTGCCGTTTCAAGGCGGGCTTCGAGATATTCGCCGTAGAAATCGGGGACAGCGACGCCAACGAGGCGTTCGGCCAGTTCCTGCCCATCCGGGCCGAAGAACAGCACGGTGGGGGCAACGCGGGCATCCCAGCGCTTGACCTGTTCGGCCGGCGTGGTGTTTTCTCCCCGGAAGCCCTGGAGGTTGCTGGTGCGGTCGAGGATGTCGATCTGTACGGCCTGAACAAGCCCTTCGCGGCGCATGGGCAGCAGATAGTGCTTGCGGACGATGTCGCAGTAGGGGCAGCCTGCCAGTGAGGTCATCACCACCAGCGGCTCACCGCGGGCTGCAGCGGTCTGTGCCACGCCGCGCAGGGAGGCCGGGCTGGGCAACTCGGCGGCAGGTTGGGGGGAGGCGGTGGCCATGAAACGCTCCAGAGGAAAGGGATCAGACAACGCCGTCACGACGCAGCTGCTCGATGCGCGTGGCCGGATAGCCCAGCCATTCGGTCAAGACCGCATCGGTGTGCTCGCCAAGCAAGGGAGGGGGCAGGTCGTTGCGAACGGGCGTGGTGCTGAGCTTGAGGGGACTGGCCACAAGCGACACCGCATCGGCCAGCGGATGGTGCCAGGTGTGGACCATGCCGCGGTGCTGAACCTGTGGGTCGTCAAACACCTCGGCCAGGTTGTTGATGGGGCCGCAGGGCACCTTGGCCGCTTCGAGGGCCGCAAGCCAGTCGGCCTTGGCGCGGGTTTTCATCAGGGCTTCCAGCAGGGGTACCAACTCGGCCCGGTGCTGCACCCGGTCGCGATTGCGCATAAAGCGCGGGTCTTGCGCCAGTTCGGGCCGGCCCGCCACGTCGCAGAACTTGGCGAACTGGCCGTCGTTGCCGACGGCCAGGATGATGTGCTGGGCCAGGCCTTGCGCATCGGGGGCGACCTCGAACACTTGGTAGGGCACGATGTTGGCGTGGGCATTGCCTTGGCGCTGAGGTACCTGGCCGTCGGCCTGCCCCCGGACGAGGTAGTTGGCGCCCAGGTTGGCGAGCATCGCGACCTGGGTGTCGAGCAGGGCCATGTCGATGTGCTGGCCCTGACCGGTGCGTTCGGCGTGGCGCAGGGCGGCCTGGATGGCCACGGTGGCGTACAGGCCGGTGAAAAGGTCGGCCACGGCCACGCCCACTTTCTGGGGCCCGCCGCCGGGCCGGTCGTCGCGCTCACCGGTGACGCTCATCAGGCCGCCCATGCCCTGGATCGCGTAGTCGTAGCCGGCGCGGTCCTTGTAAGGGCCGGTCTGGCCGAAGCCGGTGATGGAGGTGTACACCAAGCGCGGATTGAGGGCGCTCAGGCTGGCGTAGTCAAGGCCGTAGCGGGCCATGTCGCCCACCTTGTAGTTTTCGACGAACACATCGGCCTGCGCCGCCAGTTCACGGATCAGGGCCTGGCCGCCGGGAGCAGCGAGGTCGCAGGTGATGGAGCGCTTGTTCCGGTTGGCGCCCAGGTAGTAGGCGGCTTCTCCGGTGTCGGCACCATCGCGTCCGCGCAGGAACGGCGGTCCCCAGCCCCGCGTGTCGTCGCCACCGGGATGCTGCGGGCCTGACGGGCGCTCGACCTTGACGACATCGGCGCCGAGATCGGCCAGGGTCTGGGTGCACCAGGGGCCGGCCAGCACCCGTGAGCAATCGAGAATGCGGATACCATCCAGAGCGTTCATGGCCGCATTGTGCGCGACCCGGCGGCAGGCCGGGCGCTGAATTCCAGGAGACGTTCCTTGCTTCGATACCGGTGGCTGGCAGCCGTCGCAGTGCTGTCGATGGCCGCCTGTAGCCCGACCCACAACTGGCGCGAATGGCGCGCCGACGGCGCGCCGCTGTGGGCGCTGCTGCCCTGCAAGCCCGATCTGGCCGAACGGCCGGTGCCGCTGACGGCATCGCCGGTGGTGTTGCACCTGGCCAGTTGCGAAGCCGGTGGGCAGACGTTTGCCTTGGGCTGGGCCCGGCTGGGTGACCCTGGCCTGGCGCCACAGGCCCTGCAACGCTGGCGGCTGGCCGGGCTGAAATCCCTGCGCGCCGAATCCGTCGACGAGGCGGCGACCCGGTGGGAGGTCGCCGTGGCCGGCGCAGCGCCGGTGTTGGGCGTGCGCGCCGAAGGGCGGGACCACCGCAACCAACCGGTGCTCAACCAGACCGTGTATTTTGCGCAGGGAGACTGGATCTTTCAGGCGGCGGTCTATGGCGCGCAACTGCCCGACGCGGTGACCGAGCCTTTCTTCACCGGTCTGCGGTTGTCCGGCTCATGAAACGCACGCCTTCCACGACCCGCTCCGCGGGGGCCAGCGACCAGCCGCTCGGTCCCGCGCCAGTGAATACCGAGCGGCTGCCCGCACGCACGGCGGTCGCGGTGTTTCTGGCGTTTGCCCTGGCCTACTTTCTGTCGGCGCTGGTGCGTGCCGTCACGGCCACCCTGTCGCCCATCCTCAGCGAGGAACTGGCGCTGCACGCCGGGGACTTGGGGCTGCTGGCCGGCGGATACTTTCTGGGGTTCGCGCTGACCCAACTGCCGCTGGGAACCTGGCTGGACCGCTTCGGGCCCCGGCGGGTGATTCTGGCGTTCCTGACCGTGGCGGTGGCCGGCTGTGCGGCCTTTGCGCTGGCCACGAGCTTCGGGGGGCTGCTGGCCGCTCGGGTGCTCACGGGCATGGGCGTCAGTGCCTGCCTGATGGCACCGCTCACCGGCTTTCGCCGCTGGCTGCCACCGTCACTGCAACTGCGGGCGAACTCCTGGATGCTGATGACCGGCTCGCTGGGCATGGTTGCCGCCACGTTGCCTGTGCAGTGGCTGCTGCCGCAGCTCGGCTGGCGGGGTCTGTTCTGGGGATTGGCTGTGCTGATCGCACTGTCCATGCTGGTGCTGCGCCTGCGTGTGCCCGCCTGGCAGTTGCCGTCGGCCTCACCAGCGGCAGACGCCGAGGAAGCGCCGAACGCGCCCATGGGGTACGGAGAAATCGCCCGTCACCCCTATTTCCGCCAGATGGTGACCATCGGGTTCATCAACTACGGCGGCATGATCGCGATCCAGACCCTGTGGGCAGGCCCTTGGATGGTGCAGGTGACCGGTTACACGCCGGCTGGGGCCGCGCAGGGGCTGTTCGGGATCAACCTCAGCATGCTGACGGCTTTCTGGTTGTGGGGGGTGTTCAACCCGCGATTGGTGCGGGCGGGCTGGAGCGCCGAGCGCTTGATCGCCTGGGGCATGCCGCTGTCGCTGGGCGTGCTGGGTGCCATCGTGGCACTGGGAGGTCATGCGGGCTGGGGGTTCTGGGCCGCGTTCTGCATGACCAGCACGTTCGGTGCGCTGGCACAGCCGGCGGTGGGCATGGCACTGCCGGCCCATGTGGCCGGCAAAGCCTTGTCTGCCTACAACCTGGTGATTTTTGCCGGTGTGTTTGCGATGCAGTGGGCGATCGGGCTGGCGGCGGACGCTCTGGTGTTTCTGGGCGATGGTGGTCAGCGTCTGCGCGGAGCCATGGGCCTGTTCTGGCTGGCCTGTGTCGCTGGCTACGTCATGTTCTGGCTGGCCTGGCGGCGCGCCAACCGGCGGCCGGCCCGCTAAACTGCACAGCCATGAACGGCATCTTCATCATTGCGCACGCGCCCCTGGCGTCGGCTTTGCGCCAGTGTGTGCTGCACGTGTTCCCTGATTGCGCCGACACCGTCGCCGCGCTGGACGTGCAGCCCAATGTGCCGCCCGAGGAGTCGCTGGCCCAGGCGCGCATGATGCTGCGCATGCTCGGCACCCCGGGGGCGCTGGTGGTGACCGACGTGTTCGGCGCCACGCCCTGCAACGTCGCGCAGCGGCTGGTGGATGGTGTCCGTTCCAAGCTCATTACCGGCGTGAACCTGCCCATGCTGCTGCGCACCGTGTCGTACCGGCACGAGTCGCTGGACGCGCTCATCTCGCGCGCCATGATCGGCGCCACCCAGGGCGTGATCCAGGTGGCAGTGACCGCCCCCCAGAATCAGGCGAGAAGACAACATCATGATCAAGACCACCGTGACCATCAGCAATAAGCTCGGGCTGCATGCCCGGGCTTCGGCCAAGCTCACCAAGCTGGCTGGCAGCTTCCCCTGCGAGGTCTGGATGTCACGCGGCGAGCGTCGCGTCAATGCCAAGAGCATCATGGGGGTGATGATGTTGGCGGCGGGGATTGGCGCCTCGGTCGAGATCGAAACCAACGGCGCCCAGGAACAGCAGGCGATGGATGCCCTGATAGCCCTGGTCAACGACAAATTCGGCGAAGGCGAATGAGCGTGAGCGCTGCGTGCTGCGCTGAGCGGGCCCGCCGGGGGAAGGCGGGCGGGCAATGAGCTTTACCGTACACGGCCTGGCTGTCTCCCGGGGCATTGCCATCGGGCGGGCAGTCATTGTGGCGTCCAGTCGCATCGACGTCGCCCACTATTTCGTCAAGGCCGACCAGTTCGACACCGAGATCGAGCGCCTCCGGTTGGCGCGCAACGCGGTGACCGAAGAGATCGTGCGCGTGCAGCAGAGCCTGGCCGAACTCGGTCCCAACGATGCGCATCCGGAGCTGGCGGCCTTGCTGGATGTGCACCTGATGCTGCTGCAGGACGAGCAGCTCACGGCCGGCGTCAAGCAGTGGATCGTGGAGCGCCACTACAACGCCGAATGGGCGCTGACGTCGCAGCTGGAGGTGGTGTGCCGCCAGTTCGAGGAGATGGAGGATCCGTACCTGCGCGAGCGCAAGTCGGATCTGGAGCAGGTGGTCGAGCGCATGCTCCGGGTGATGCGTGGCGTCGCTTCGCCGGTGGCGCCCCCGCTGCCACCAGCGCCGGCCCCGTCACCTGGCATCGTGGCGCCGCCCGAGCCGGATCTGGACATTCCGCTGGTGCTCATTGCGCACGATCTGTCCCCGGCCGACATGCTGCAGTTCAAGCAGAGCGTGTTTGCCGGCTTCGTCACCGATGTCGGGGGCAAAACCAGCCACACGGCCATCGTCGCGCGCAGCATGGACATCCCGGCGGTGGTGGGCGCGCGCTCGGCCAGCCACCTCGTCAAGCAGGATGACTGGGTCATCATCGATGGCGACGCCGGCCTTGTGGTGGTGGACCCTTCGCCCGTGGTGCTGGCGGAATACGGCTACAAGCAGCGCCAGGGCGAGATCGAGCGCGAGCGGCTGTCGCGCCTGAAAAACACACCGGCCGTCACGCTGGACGGCCACCGCATCGAGCTGCTGGCCAACATCGAGCAGCCCGATGATGCGGTCGCGGCACTCAAGGCCGGGGCCGTGGGCGTGGGCCTGTTTCGCACCGAATTCCTGTTCATGGGGCGTGACGGCAAGCTGCCTGACGAGGAAGAGCAGTACCAGGCGTACCGGCGCGCGGTGGATGGCATGCAGGGCTTGCCGGTGACCATTCGCTCCGTCGACGTCGGGGCCGACAAGCCGCTGGACCGGGGGGCGGGCCGCTCCGCCGACGATTACCTCAACCCCGCCCTGGGGCTGCGCGCCATTCGCTGGAGCCTGGCGGACCCGGCCATGTTCCTGGTGCAGTTGCGTGCCGTGCTGCGCGCCGCTGCCCATGGGCCGATCAACCTGCTGATTCCGATGCTGGCCCACGCCAGCGAGATCCGGCAGACGCTGTCGCTGATCGACAAGGCGCGCGAGCAGCTCGATGCCCGCGCCCAGGTCTATGGGCCCGTTCGGCTGGGCGCCATGATCGAGGTGCCGGCCGCGGCGCTGACCATTCCGCTGTTCCTGCGCCACTTCGATTTCCTCTCCATCGGCACCAACGACCTGATCCAGTACACGCTGGCCATCGATCGCGCCGACGAGGCCGTGGCCCACCTGTACGACCCGGTGCACCCGGCGGTGCTGCACCTGCTGGCCTCGTGCATCACCCAGGCGCGCGATGCCGGCAAGGGCGTCAGCGTGTGCGGGGAAATGGCCGGCGACATCAGCATGACCCGGTTGCTGCTCGGTCTGGGCTTGCGCAGCTTTTCCATGCACCCGTCACAGATCCTGGCGGTCAAGCAGCAGATCCTGCGCAGCGACACCGGCAAGCTGGCCACCTGGGCGCAGAGCGTGCTGGCGGCGGAAGATCCCGCAGCCCTCATGGCCGACTGAACGCGCACCGTGCAGGGTGTCAGCGGCGGGTGGCGACGATCGCGGCGCCGATGATCATGGCCGCGGCCAATGCCACCGACAGGCTGGGGCGCTCGCCGCGCAGCGCCAGCAGGGTCAGGGTCGACAGCAGGGGCGTGAGAAAGCTCAGCACGCCGATCTGCCGAGCGTCCCCGCGTTTGAGCGCTGCGTCCCAGAGAAAGAAGGCACCACCCAGTGGCCCCAGCCCCAGCAGCGCGATGAGGGCAAGGTCCTGGAGGCTCAGGATGACGGGTGGCTCCAGGAGGGCATGGCAGGCCAGGGACAGCAGGCCCGAGACCAGGGCGAAGCTGCCGATGGCGGCGGTGGGAAAGGCCCGCACGCGCCGGGTCATGAGCGAATAGCTGGCCCAGATGAAGGCCGACCCCAGGGCCGGCACATAGCCCCAGGCCCACACCGCTTCGGTGCCGTCGCCACCGCGTCCCAGGATCGCCAGAACGGCGCCGGCGAAACCGGTCAAGGCGGCGGCCAGATGTCGCCGGGTCAGTGCCAGTCCCGGCAGAAACAGCGGTGCCATCACCACGATGCCCAAGGGCCAGAGGTAGTTGACCAGATTGGCCTGCACGGGAGGGGCGTGCCGCAGCGCGATGAACAGCAGAAAGTGGAAGCCGAACAGGCCGTAGACGCCCAGCGCCAGCGTCGACAAGGGCACGCGCCACAAACGGAAGTCGAAGCGCGACAACGGCAGCGCGATGAGGCTGCCGATGAGCAGCGACAACCCGGTCAGCAGGAACGGCGGTACGTGGGCGAGGGCGACACCGAGTGCAGCCAATGAGGCCCAGAGGGCAATGGCGCCCAGCGCGAGCAGGTTGGCATTCATGGCAGAGGCGGTGTCCGGGCAGGGCGGGTGTTGATCGATGACAAGGTGCTTGGCGGGAAAATGGCTGATACTGGTGCCGGTATAAGGAGATCCATGGCATGAGTACGTTTGATCACAAGAGTCTGATTCAGAATCTCAACGAAAACCTGGCGTCCTTTCGCAAGGCACAACCGGAGGCGATGGCCGGTTTTGGTGCCCTAGCCAAGGCCGCGATGGCCGATGGCGCCATCAGCGCCCGCCACAAAGAACTGATGGCGTTGGCCATCGGTATCACGCAGCGTTGCTCCGGGTGCATCGGCTTTCACGTCAAGGCGCTCCACCGCCTGGGCTGTACGCGGGCGGAGTTCGAAGAAATGCTGGCAGTCTGTGTGTACATGGGTGGCGGCCCGGCCCTGATGTATGCGGCCGAAGCCCTGGCGGCCTGGGAGAAGCTGGCGCCAACACCCGTTTGATCACGGCCGCACGACAGGGGCCAGTCTGGCGCATGCCAGCGTCGTGCACCGCTTGCGCTTCGTCGCGGAACGCGGGTGTCAGGTGTCTGCCCGTCGGAGGGCGGCAGTCAGGGCAGAGGGTGACCGATAGCCGCATTGCCGCGCGACGGCTGCCACAGACCATCCCTCGGCACGCAGCCGCCGCGCTTGCTGGTGTCGCAGGCCGCGCAGCCAGGCCATGGGGCTTTGGCCTTGCTCCTGCAGACAGCGGGCACCGAACTGCGCAGGGCTCAGGTGGACTTGTGCTGCCAGATCGGCCACGCGCAGTTCGGCGTGCAGGTGCTGTTGTGCCCACGCCCGAAGAATTCCCCAGTCGATGGCGCGGCGCAGCTCGGGCGGCCGGGCTGATCGGTGGGGAGCCCACGCCTCCAACAACAGCGCCGGGCCCAGCAGGCGTGTGCGGGGCAGGTTGGCGATGCAGGCCTGGGCCAAGTACCGGGCCAGCGACACGGTGTGCGCGGACGGGCGGGTGCTGGCAAGGCCCAGCCACGCGGGGTCGTGCGAGTCGAGCACCAGACAACGTGCGCCCGCACGCGATTCAAAGTCGTGGTGTTCGCCCGGGGCGATCACGAGGCCCTGCCCGGCGCCGATGCGGTGGCCATGGCCCTGCACGTCGAGTTCCAGCCAGCCTTCCAGGCCCAGCAGAATCTGGCTGTGCTCGTGGTCATGGCTGCCAGCCGGGGCACCGTACTGGCGCACGGAAAGCCGGTCGGGCGTCGCGTGCATAGGCCTCGATGGATGGATTGCCCGGATAGGCCGGGCTCAGCCCTTGTTCAGCACGCCGTGTGCCTGCTGGTCGGCGTGGTAGCTGGAGCGGACCATGGCGCCCACGGCTGCGTGGGTGAAACCCATTGCGTAGGCCTTTTCCTCGAACATCTTGAACGTGTCCGGGTGCACGTAGCGGCGCACCGGCAGATGGTGGCCACTGGGGGCGAGGTACTGGCCGATGGTGAGCATGTCGATGCCGTGGGTGCGCATGTCGCGCATCACCTCGAGGATTTCGTCGTCGGTTTCGCCCAGGCCCACCATCAGGCCGCTCTTGGTCGGCACGTCGGGAAACAGGGCCTTGAACTTCTTGAGCAGATTCAGGCTGAACTCGTAGTTCGAGCCCGGGCGGGCCTCCTTGTAGAGGCGCGGCACGGTTTCCAGGTTGTGGTTCATCACGTCCGGCGGCGCGGCCTTGAGAATTTCGAGTGCGCGATCATCGCGGCCCCGGAAGTCGGGCACCAGCACCTCGATCTGCGTTTCGGGGGAAAGCGCGCGCGTTTTTTCGATACAGGCGACAAAATGGCCTGCGCCGCCGTCGCGCAGATCGTCGCGGTCCACGCTGGTGATCACCACATACTTGAGTTTGAGCGCCGCGATGGTCTTGGCCAAATTCTCCGGCTCGTCCGTGTCCAGCGGATCGGGGCGGCCGTGCCCCACGTCGCAGAACGGGCAGCGGCGCGTGCACTTGTCACCCATGATCATGAAGGTGGCCGTGCCCTTGCCGAAGCATTCACCGATATTGGGGCAACTGGCTTCTTCGCACACCGTCACGAGCTTGTTGCTGCGCAGGATGTCCTTGATCTCGTAGAAGCGGGTGGTCGGACTGCCGGCCTTCACGCGGATCCACTCGGGTTTCTTGAGCACCTCGGCCGGCACGATCTTGATCGGGATGCGCGCGGTCTTGGCCTGGCTCTTCTGCTTGGCCGTGGGGTCGTAGCTGGCGGCGGGCTGGGCCTCGCGAACGGTCGTGTCCGGGAGAGGGGCCGTGGGCGTGTCGGGGTGCGTCATGTCGGGGGCGCCTGAGCGCGGAAAAACCGGGGAGGGGCGCCGGCAGGTTGTCAGGGCGCCAAGGTGGTGGTGAGCTTCTGGCTCAGCACCTGGGCCGCTTCATCCCATGAAACGGCAGCCCCGATTGTAGAAAGGTCCACCGTCTGCAGGCCAGCGTAGCCGCAGGGGTTGATGCGCCAGAAGGGTTGCAGATCCATGGCGACGTTGAGCGAGACACCATGATAGGTACAGCCCCGGCTGACCTTGATGCCCAGCGCGGCGATCTTGCCCAGGCCCGTGAAGTCGGGGCCGGCCGGCTGGCCCTGGGCAGTTTCGCGGGTGGGGCGCTGGGGCAGCAGGGCGTGGTCGGCGGGATCGTCCAGTCGCACGTAGATGCCCGGTGCGCCAGCGACGCGATGGCCGGTCACGCCAAAGTGCCACAGCGTTCGGATCACCGCTTCTTCGATGCGGTAGACGTACTCTTTGACGAAATAACCGGCGCGTTGCAGATCCATCAGGGGGTACGCCACCACCTGGCCAGGGCCATGGTAAGTGACCTGACCGCCGCGGTTGGTCTTCACGACGGGGATGTTGCCCGGCGCCAGCAGATGGTCTTCGCGGCCGGCCAGCCCCTGGGTGAACACAGGCGGGTGCTCGCACACCCAAAGCTCGTCGGGTGTGTCCGCCAGCCGCTCGGCGGTGAAAGCCTGCATGGCTTCGTAGGTGGGCAGGTACCCGACCTGCCCCAGCGCTCGTATCGCGATCATCGGGCGTGCGGTTACAGCACCACCTTGACCATCGGGTGGGTGGTGAGCGTGCGGTACAGCTCGTCGAGTTGTTCGCGGCTGGTGACATACACGGAGAGCGTGAGGCCGAGGTAGTTGCCGCTGCTGCTCGGGCGGTGCTCCACGGAGTCGGGGTCAAACTCGGGCTCGAACGAGCGGGCAATGTGGATCATGGCTGCTGCATACCCTTCCACGTTCGCGCCCATCACTTTGATGGGGAAGCGGCAGGGGTACTCGATGAGGGACTGCTCGGGAGGAATGTCGGGGGGGATTTGCATGGCTATCGCACCTGAGAGGCCGGGGGAGCGGGCGTGAAAATGCCGATGTTAGATCGCGTGGGAGACGGCTGCTGCGGCCGGACACAGCAGCCGTCTCCCGGGGATTGATGAATCCATGGGGTTTCTACGTATAATGGGAGGCTTTGCAAACCGCCTTAAACCTGTAACCCGTCTGTAATCCTTCATGTCGACAATGTCCGGGCCTCCTTCCAGGCCGTCGTTGCCGGCCCGTGATCCGGAGGCAGCAGGGGGTTCCTGGGAAGATGGGGAGCAAGAAACTGAATTCAAGCCCCTGACGCGCGAACAGGCGCAGCAGTGGCGGGCGGGCCAGCCAGAGTTATCGCTCTGGCGGCTGGTCGGGGTGCAAGGGCTGGTGGGAATCGTGGCGGGCTTTCTGGCGTGGCTGCTGACGCAGCGAATGTCGGTGGCGGTTTCGGTTCTCTATGGTGCGGCAGCGGTGGTGATTCCTTCGGCCTTGATGGTCTACGGGGTGACTTCCAGTGCCTTGTCCCGGTGGTTGGCAGGCGTTGCTCAGGCGGCGTTTGTCGGCTTTTTGCTGTGGGAAGGGGTGAAGATCCTTCTGGCGGTGGCCATGCTCTGGTCAGCGCCCAAGGTGATCCCGGATCTCAGTTGGCTCGGCCTTCTGGCTGGCCTGATTTTGGCTTTGAAGGTGTACTGGCTTGGATTTTGGTTCCAGGCCCGCCGCCGTCAAGTAAACATCGGTTGATTGACACAAACGAACATGGCTGCTGAAGGTACTGGACCCACCCCCGGCGAATACATTCGCCACCACCTCGTTCACCTGTCCAACAAGAAGCAGGGGTCGATCATCGATTTTTCGGTGATCAACATCGACTCGGTGGTGGTCAACATCATCCTTGGCGCGCTGGTCTGCTTTGTGCTCTGGCTGGCGGCTCGCAAGGTCCATGCCGGTGTGCCGGGGCGCTTCCAGGCAGCCGTCGAGCTGCTGGTCGAAATGGTGGAAAACCAGGCCAAGGCCGTCATCCACAACGCCACGAGCCGCAAGCTGATCGCTCCGCTGGCGCTGACCGTGTTCCTGTGGATTTTCATGATGAACTTCATGGATCTGCTGCCAGTGGACTTGCTGCCCCGCCTGTGGTCGGAGTATTACGCGGCCACCGGGCACGATCCGCATCACGCGTACCTGCGCGTCGTGCCGTCGGCCGATCTGTCCACCACGTTGGGTCTCTCGGTGTCGGTGCTGCTGCTCTGCCTGTTCTACAACATCAAGATCAAGGGGCTGGGTGGCTGGGCCCATGAATTGGTGAGTGCCCCCTTCGGCACCAGCAAGAACCCGGTCTGGGCTGTGCTGCTGGGGGTGGTCAACTTCCTGATGCAGATGATCGAATTCATCGCCAAGACGGTGTCGCATGGTATGCGGCTGTTTGGCAACATGTTCGCGGGCGAACTGGTCTTCATGCTGATTGCGCTGCTCGGTGGTTATGCCGCCCTGTCGCTGGGCGGAGGCCTGTTCTTCATCGGGCACCTGGTCGCCGGCACGGTGTGGGCCATCTTCCACATCCTGGTCATCACCTTGCAGGCGTTCATCTTCATGATGCTGGCTCTCATTTACCTGGGGCAAGCACATGATGCGCACTGAAGGCGCGCACTAACCCGCGACGCATCGGTTTTTCTCTCTCGTTTCCTTTCTAACTTTTCCCCATCTCAATAGGAGTCATCATGGAAAACATTCTGGGTCTGGTTGCTCTGGCTTGCGGTCTCATCGTCGGTCTGGGTGCCATCGGCGCTTCGATCGGTATCGCCCTGATGGGTGGCAAGTTCCTCGAATCGTCCGCTCGCCAGCCCGAACTGATGAACGACCTGCAAACCAAGATGTTCATTCTGGCCGGCCTGATCGACGCTGCCTTCCTGATCGGCGTGGCCATCGCTCTGCTGTTCGCTTTCGCCAACCCCTTCGTGCTGGCCTGATCGACTTGTCGTCGGTGTCGGCAGGTGCGGCGGAAATCGGGTTTTCTCAATCCGTTGCCAGCCTGGTCGACACGCCTGCAAGATCGATTCTTCCCCTGACAACACACAGAAAGGCGTTGCGATGAATATCAATGCAACCCTCTTCGCGCAGGCCATTGTTTTCGCGATCCTGGTGTGGTTCACGATGAAGTTCGTGTGGCCCCCGATCGCCAAGGCGCTGGATGAGCGTGCGCAGAAGATTTCCGAAGGCCTGGCTGCGGCCGACAAGGCCAAGTCCGAGCTGGCGGTTGCCAATCAGCGGGTTGAGGCCGAACTGAGCCAGTCGCGCAACGAATCGGCCACCCGTCTGGCCGATGCCGAGCGCCGCGCCCAGACCCTGATCGAGGAAGCGAAGGCGCGTGCATCGGACGAGGCTGCCAAGATCGTGGCTGCTGCCCGCCAGGAGGCGGAACAGCAAGTGATCAAGGCACGCGAGAGCCTGCGCGAAGAAGTGGCTGCACTGGCCGTCAAGGGCGCCGAGCAGATCCTTCGCCGCGAGGTCAACGCCGGTGTTCACGCCGAGCTGCTGGGCCGCCTGAAGACCGAGCTCTGAGCCGTTTGGCTCTTGTCGCTCCTCCAGACACACGCTGCTTCCCAAAGGTAGAACATGGCTGAACTCGCCACCATTGCCCGCCCCTACGCCGAAGCCCTGTTCAAGGCTGCGGGCGCCGACGCGGCAGGCGCTTGCGCCTGGCTCGATGAACTGGCCGCTGTTGCGGTCAATGACCAGTTGCGCCAGTTTGCCGACAACCCGAAGTTTTCCGCCGAGCAGGTTTTCGGTGTCATCACCGGCGTGCTCAAGTCGGCGCTGCCAACGATCGGCCAGAACTTCCTGCGCACGGTCCTCGAAAACGGTCGCCTCACGGCTTTGCCCGAGGTGGCCTCGCAGTTTCGCGCGCTGGTCAATGCGCAGCAGGGCACGTCCGATGCCGTGGTCTACAGCGCTTTCGACATCGATGCCGCCGCCCTCGCGGAGCTGGCGGGTGTTCTGGAAAAGCGCTTTGGTCGCAAGCTCCACCTGCAAGTCCAGCTGCAACCCGATTTGATCGGGGGTGTGCGCGTGGTGGTGGGGGACGAGGTGCTCGACACGTCGGTCAAGGCCCGGCTGGAACAAATGAAAGTGGCCTTGACGGCTTGAGCCCAAGGGACTCACTCCCCTGGTCCGCATCCTTTTAACGAAAGAAGGAAAGAGTCATGCAACTCAATCCCGCAGAAATTTCTGAACTGATCAAGTCCCGCATCGAGGGCCTGGCCGCTTCGACCGATGTGCGCAACCAGGGCACCGTGGTGTCCGTGACCGACGGCATCGTGCGCATCCACGGTCTTTCCGACGTGATGCAGGGTGAAATGCTCGAATTCCCGGCCACCAAGGACGGCATTGCCACCTTTGGCCTGGCGCTGAACCTCGAGCGTGACTCCGTGGGCGCCGTGATTCTGGGCGAGTACGAGCACATCTCCGAAGGCGACACCGTGAAATGCACGGGCCGCATTCTGGAAGTGCCCGTGGGCCCCGAGCTCATCGGCCGCGTGGTCAACGCGCTGGGCCAGCCGATCGACGGCAAGGGTCCGATCAACGCCAAGCTCACCGACGTGATCGAAAAGGTCGCCCCGGGCGTGATCGCCCGGAAGTCGGTGGACCAACCCGTGCAGACCGGCCTGAAGTCGATCGACTCGATGGTGCCCGTTGGCCGTGGCCAGCGCGAGCTGATCATTGGCGACCGCCAGACCGGCAAGACGGCGGTGGCCATCGACGCGATCATCAACCAGAAGGGTCAGAACATGACCTGCGTGTACGTCGCCATCGGCCAGAAGGCGTCGTCCATCAAGAACGTGGTGCGTGCTCTGGAACAGGCCGGCGCGATGGACTACACCATCGTCGTGGCCGCCTCGGCTTCCGAGTCGGCTGCCATGCAGTACCTGTCGGCCTACTCCGGCTGCACCATGGGCGAGTACTTCCGCGATCGCGGCCAGGACGCCCTGATCGTGTACGACGACCTGTCCAAGCAGGCCGTGGCCTACCGCCAGGTGTCGCTGCTGCTGCGCCGCCCGCCGGGTCGCGAAGCCTACCCTGGTGACGTGTTCTATCTGCACAGCCGCCTGCTGGAGCGCGCTGCCCGCGTGAACGCTGACTACGTCGAGGCCTTCACCAAGGGTGAGGTCAAGGGCCAGACCGGTTCGCTGACCGCACTGCCGATCATCGAAACGCAAGCTGGTGACGTGTCCGCCTTCGTGCCGACCAACGTGATCTCCATCACCGACGGCCAGATCTTCCTGGAAACCAACCTGTTCAACGCTGGTATCCGCCCCGCCATCAACGCCGGTATTTCGGTGTCGCGCGTCGGTGGTGCCGCGCAGACCGATCTGATCAAGAAGCAGTCCGGCGGTATCCGTACCGACTTGGCGCAATACCGCGAACTGGCTGCTTTCGCGCAGTTCGCCTCCGACCTGGACGAAGCGACCCGCAAGCAGCTCGACCGCGGTGCCCGCGTGACCGAATTGCTCAAGCAGGCTCAGTACGCACCGCTGCCCATCAGTCTGATGGCAGCTTCGCTGTTCGCCGTGAACAAGGGTTTCATGGACGATATCGAGGTCAAGAAGGTGTTGTCGTTCGAAGGCGGGCTGCATGCCTTCCTGAAGGACAAGCACGCGGCCCTGCTGCAGAAGATGGAAGCCGGCAAGGCGCTGGACAAGGACAAGGAAGCCGAAGCCCAGCTCACCGCAGCCATCGCCGACTTCAAGAAGACCGGTACGTACTGAACCGCCCATTGATCCCAGCTTAAGGAGCAGCAATGGCAGCAGGCAAGGAAATCCGCGGCAAGATCAAATCGGTGGAAAACACCAAGAAGATCACCAAAGCCATGGAAATGGTGGCCGCCTCCAAGATGCGCAAGGCGCAGGACCGCATGCGTGCGGCCCGGCCTTATGCCGAAAAGGTGCGTCAGATCACGGGCAACCTGAGCAAGGCCAATCCGGAGTACTCGCACCCGTTCATGCAGTCGAACGACGCCAAGACCGTGGGTTTTGTCGTCGTCACCACGGACAAGGGTCTGTGCGGCGGTCTCAACACCAACGTGTTGCGCGCCGTGACGAACCAGCTCAAGGACGTGCAGGCCAAGGGCCAGTCCGCCGAAGTGGTGGCCATTGGCAACAAGGGTCTGGGCTTCATGAACCGGGTCGGTGCCAAGGTGGTGTCCAGCGTGACCAGCCTGGGCGACACGCCGCATCTGGAAAAACTGATCGGCCCCGTCAAGGTGCTGCTCGATGCATACACCGAGGGCCGGATCAGCGCCGTCTACCTGAGCTACACCAAGTTCATCAATACGATGAAGCAGGAAGCTGTGGTGGAACAGCTGCTGCCGTTGTCGGCCGCCGACCTGCAGGAAGGCGCCAAAGGCGGTGACTGGGACTACATCTACGAACCCGACGCGCCTGCCGTGATCGACGAGTTGCTGGTGCGTTACGTCGAGGCGCTGGTCTATCAGGCGGTTGCCGAGAACATGGCATCCGAGCAGTCGGCACGCATGGTCGCAATGAAGGCAGCCACCGACAACGCAGGCAACGTCATCAACGAGCTCAAGCTGGTCTACAACAAGACCCGTCAGGCCGGCATCACCAAAGAGCTGTCCGAGATCGTGGCCGGCGCCGCCGCAGTTTAATTTTTATTGGAGCGACAAATGGCTCAAGTACAAGGCAAGATTGTTCAGTGCATCGGCGCCGTGGTGGACGTGGAATTCCCCCGTGACCAGATGCCGCGCGTTTATGACGCCCTGAAGATGGAAGGCTCCACCCTGACGCTGGAAGTGCAGCAGCAGCTCGGTGATGGCGTCGTTCGCACCATTGCGCTGGGTTCGTCCGACGGCCTGCGCCGTGGCATGCAGGTGACCAACACCCATGCGCCGATCACGGTGCCCGTGGGCAAGGCCACGCTGGGGCGCATCATGGACGTGCTGGGCAACCCGATCGACGAGCGCGGCGACATCGATCAGGGCCTGACTTCCTCCATCCACCAGAAGGCGCCGAAGTACGACGAACTGTCGCCGTCGCAAGAACTGCTGGAAACCGGCATCAAGGTGATCGACCTGGTGTGCCCGTTCGCCAAGGGCGGCAAGGTGGGCCTGTTCGGTGGTGCCGGTGTGGGCAAGACCGTGAACATGATGGAACTCATCAACAACATCGCCAAGGCGCACTCGGGTCTGTCGGTGTTTGCGGGTGTGGGCGAGCGGACCCGTGAAGGGAACGACTTCTATCACGAAATGGCCGATTCCGGCGTCGTGAACCTGGAGAACCTGGCCGAGTCGAAGGTGGCCATGGTCTACGGTCAGATGAACGAGCCCCCGGGCAACCGTCTGCGTGTGGCCCTGACCGGTCTGACCATCGCCGAGTCTTTCCGCGACGAAGGCCGTGACGTGCTGTTCTTCGTGGACAACATCTACCGCTACACCCTGGCCGGTACCGAAGTGTCTGCCCTGCTGGGCCGCATGCCTTCGGCCGTGGGCTACCAGCCGACGCTGGCCGAAGAAATGGGCCGGCTGCAAGAGCGGATCACGTCGACCAAGGTCGGCTCGATCACCTCCATCCAGGCCGTGTATGTGCCGGCCGATGACTTGACCGACCCGTCGCCCGCCACCACCTTCGCCCACTTGGACTCCACCGTGGTGCTGTCGCGTGACATCGCCGCCCTGGGTATCTACCCTGCCGTGGACCCGCTGGACTCCACCAGCCGCCAGCTGGACCCGCTGGTGGTGGGCCAGGAGCACTACGAGACCGCCCGCGCCGTGCAAGGCACGCTGCAGCGCTACAAGGAACTGCGCGACATCATCGCGATTCTGGGCATGGACGAACTGGCGCCGGAAGACAAGCTGGCCGTGGCCCGCGCCCGGAAGATCCAGCGTTTCCTGTCGCAGCCGTTCCACGTGGCCGAAGTGTTCACGGGCTCGCCCGGCAAGTACGTGCCGCTGTCGGAAACCATCCGCGGCTTCAAGATGATTGCCAACGGTGAGTGCGATCACCTGCCGGAGCAGGCTTTCTACATGGTCGGTACCATCGACGAAGCCTTCGAAAAGGCGAAGAAGGTCGCCTGATGGCACAGGGCTTCGCTGAGCGAGGCCCGTCCACCGAGCCACCTGTTCCCTTTCCACTGGAGTCCCTATGAGCACCATCCACGTCGATGTGGTCAGCGCCGAAGAGTCCATCTTTGCGGGCGAGGCCAAGTTCGTGGCCCTGCCGGGCGAAGCGGGTGAACTGGGCATTCTGCCTGGCCACATTCCGCTGATCACCCGCATCAAGCCCGGTGCCGTGCGCATCGAGAAGGCCGACGGCGGCGAAGAATTCGTGTTTGTCGCTGGCGGCATTCTGGAAGTGCAGCCGCACTGCATCACGGTGCTGTCCGACACGGCCATTCGCGGTCACGATCTGGACGAAGCCAAGGCCAGCGAGGCCAAGAAGGCCGCCGAAGAGGCACTCAAGAACGCCAAGAGCGATCTTGACCTGGCCAAAGCCACGTCGGAGCTGGCTGTCATGGCCGCCCAGATCGCGGCGTTGCGCAAATACCGCCAGAAGAAGTGATTCGTCCTTGGCGAAGTATCTCTGAAAAGACCGGCCCTGAGCCGGTCTTTTGTTTGGCACGCGCTTTTGGGGTGCATGCTTGCCAGGCATGAGGTCTCCACCCATGGACAGCACGCTGCCTTCGATGTTCGAAAACCCGGAGCTTGGGCCGGAAGCACTGGCGGCGCACCTGCTGGTGACCCGTTCGGCACTGGACGAGCTCAAGCTGGCCGATGCGGTGAAGGTTGTGCGCTACATGCGTCCCAAACGGGTCAAGGCCGGCACGGTTTTCATCCGCGAGGGAGAGGCCGAGCGCAGCGACTTCATGCTGCTGGTGCTTGACGGGGATGTGGCGGTCGAAGGTGGGCAGGGGGGCGCCGAAAACATCGTCGTCAGCGTGCAGGGGCCAGGCAGCCTGATCGGTGAGCTCGGGCTGATCGACGGGGCACCCCGCTCGGCCACCTGTACCGCCATCACCGACGTGTCGGTGGCGATTCTGTCGCGCGCGGCGATGATGCGACTGCTGCAGGCAGAACCCCGCGTCGGCGCGCGGCTCGCGCTGGCGATCGCCAAGCGCACGGCCGATCACCTGCGCGAAACGACGCGCAAGCTCAAAACCTTTGCCCAGATGAACAAGGCGCTGCAGCAGGAGCTGCATGTGGTGATGAACAACCGCACGGGCATTCCGCGCCAGGACTGAGCGGACAGCGTACGGTTCAGACCCGGACGATGGTGTTCGGCAGCTCGTTGGCCGACGGCTGACCGGCCTGGGCCGGAAAGTGGGCAACCAGCAGCGCAGAAACTTCGCCGAGCGCCTGGGTTAGGCCTGTTTCAAAGTCACCGGCCTGCAGGTGAAGGCAGAGGTGATCGACCGCCGCCTGCCACTGTTCGGGCGGCACGTGGCGGGCGAGGGCACGATCGGCCACGAACTCGATGGCCTGTTCGGCGAGCAAGAGGTAGATCAGCACCCCATTGTTGTGTTCGGTGTCCCAGACCCCCAACTGCCCGAACCAGAACAGAGCCCGCTCGCGCACCAGTGGCGCCAGGGTGCAGCGCGGCCCCTGGCGCCACAGCAGGTCGGTCGGCAAGGCGGCTTCGACGCAGATCCGGACCTGGCCGGTGTGCCGTGCTTCGCTGGCGCCAATGCGTGCACTCAGGCGCTCAGCCATGTCATCGGGGATGCGCCGCCGTGTGTCGCGGCTGTCGCACCAGCGGTGCCGCATCAGGGTGAACCAGGCTGCCATGGCTACCACCGCCCGGAGGCGCCACCGCCACCGAAATTGCCGCCCCCGCCAGAACCGAATCCACCTCCGCCACCAAAGCCGCCGCCACCCCAGCCGCCGGAGGAGCCTCCACCTCCCCAGGGGCCCCGACCGCCCCCGCGGCCACCGCCGGAAGACACGGGCAACAAGGGCAGCAACAGCGCGGCCACCAGGGCGACGATGCCGGCGCCTGCGGCAATCCAGGCTACAGAAGTCAAGACCCAGGCGAGCCCGCCCGCGCCGAGACCGGTGAGGAGCGCACCGAAGCGGTTGCCAAAAAAATTGCGCAGCACGGAAGCGAACATGGGCAGGGCGAAGGCCATGAAAACCAACAGGTCGAACCCGCTCACCCTGTCGGCGGGGCGGCTGTCGGGCTGCGCGGCGGGCAAGGGAAGCGCTTCGCCGGCGATACGCGCCTGGAGCTGATCCAGGCCGGCGTTGATGCCGCCAGCGTAGTCGCCGCGCCGGAAAGCGGGAGCGACGGCCTGGTCAAGAATCCGGCGAGCCAGGACGTCGGGGATGGCGCCTTCCAGTGCCTTGGCCGGCGCGATGCGCATGCTGCGGTCGTCCTTGGCAATGACGAACAGCAGGCCGTCGCCGACGCCGGTGCGGCCAATCTTCCAGGCATCGCCGAGGCGTTGGGTGAAGTCGGTGATGTCCTCGGGGGCGGTGGTGGGCACGATCACCACGACGATCTGGGTGCCGCGTTCCTGTTCGAAACGGGCCAGGCGCTGTTCGAGGGCGGTGCGTTGGGTGCCAGCCAGCGTGTCGGTCTGGTCGATGACCCGCGCGTTCAGCGCGGGCACCGTGCGCAATGCCTGGGCTTGGCCGAGTGTCGGCAAGCACAGGCCCCAGAAGCCCGCCAGAGCGAGCCACCAGAGCCAGGGCATTTTGCGGATCACTTCTTCTCGAAGTCGACCTGTGGCGGGGCAGCGATGGCCGCCTCGTTCGCCACCTGGAAACCCGCTTTGGGGGCGTAGCTGAAGGCCTTGGCTGTCAGGTTGGAGGGAAAGCTGCGCACCAGCACGTTGTAGGCCTGGACAGACTGGATGTAGCGGTTGCGGGCCACGCTGATGCGGTTTTCGGTGCCTTCAAGCTGTACGCGCAGGTCGGCAAACGCCTGGTTGGCCTTGAGATTGGGGTATTGCTCGGCGACCACCATGAGCCGGCTCAACGCGCCGGTGAGTTGCCCCTGGGCGGCCTGGAAGCGCGCCATCGCTTCGGGGTCGTTGAGCGTTTCGGGGGTGACCTGAATGCCGGTGGCACGGGCACGGGCTTCGATGACGCGGGTGAGGGTGTCTTGCTCGAAGTTGGCCTCCCCCTTGACCGTGGCCACGATGTTGGGGATCAGGTCGGCCCGTCGCTGGTACTGGTTCAGCACTTCGGCCCAGGCCGACTTGCTTTCTTCGTCGAGGCGCTGGAAATCGTTGTAGCCGCAGCCGGCCAGCAGGCTGGACCACAGCAGAATCAGCACGAGGGTGAGTCGCTGCATGATGAAAACTCCGTTCAAGAGGCGATGTGCCGTTACCATTTTGGCATGCGGCTTTCGCGCGCCCACGCAGCGAACGGCCTCGCCCCCTCAAAGTTCACGCTCCCGTGTCGATATGCCCGCTGCCCGCAAACCCCGCATGCTCCCGAACACGCCCGACGAGGTCGAGCATGCCTTTTACGAAGCCTTGCAACACGGTGATCTTGAGCGGGTGATGGCCTGCTGGGCCGATGAAGACGACGTGGTTTGCGTGCATCCGGGGGGCGCGCGCCTGATCGGCCATGCAGCGGTGCGTGCGGTCTATGGCCAGCTGCTGGCAGACGGGCCGTTGCGGGTGCATGCCGAAAGGGTGCGGCGTCTGGACGCGGGTTCGTGCAGTGTGCACAGCGTGGCCGAGCGGGTGGATCTGCCCGGTAACGACGGTGGGCAGCAGGCCTGGGTGGTCGCGACCAACGTCTATGCCAAAACGGTGCAAGGGTGGCGTCTGGTGGCGCACCATGCGAGCCCCGGCCGCGGTGAAGAGCCGCAGGAAGCGACCGAAGGGCAGGCCGCGCTGTTGCACTGAGATGGCGGAGGATCTGGCCGCCGCGCGCTTTGCGGCGTCGTACCGCGCTCCCTGGTGGTTGCCGGGGGGCAACGCGCAGACCATCTGGGCCGCGACACAGGCGCGCCGCCGGCTGGTGCCGGCGCTTGGTGCGGTGGTATGGGCGCGCGAACGCTGGGAAACGCCCGACGGCGATTTCATCGATGTCGACACCACCGCGCACGCGAGCGCTCCCGGTGCACCGATGCTGGTGCTCTTTCATGGGCTGGAAGGCTCTTCGGCGAGTGCCTATGCCGAAGCCTTTGCGGACGTGGCCGAGGCGTGGGGCGTGCCACTGGCGGTGCCGCATTTCCGTGGCTGTTCCGGTGAGCTGAACCGCGCGCCCCGGGCTTACCACTCGGGAGACCATGCCGAGATCGACTGGATCCTGCGGCGCCTGGCCGCAGCCCAGCCGGATCGTGCCCTGCTGGCGGCAGGGGTCTCTCTGGGTGGCAATGCCTTGCTGCGCTGGGCGGGAGAGCAGGGGACACAGGCCGCCGCCGTGGTGAAAGCCGTGGCGGCCATCTGCTCGCCGCTGGATCTCGCGGCCGGGGGGCAGGCCATCGGGCGCGGCTTCAACCGGCTGGTGTACACCCGCATGTTCCTGCGCACCATGGTGCCCAAGGCCCTGGCCAAGCTCGCGCAACACCCCGGGCTGTTCGACCGGAATGCGCTGCTGGCCGCCCGCGACCTGTACGCGTTCGACAACGTGTTCACCGCACCCCTGCATGGCTTCCGGAACACGGAAGACTATTGGACAAGGGCTTCCGCCAAACCGCTGTTGCACGCCATCCGGGTGCCGGCGCTGGCCCTCAACGCGCTCAACGACCCGTTCGTGCCGGCCTCTTCGTTGCCGAGTCCGGCAGACGTGGCTGCGGGCGTTACGCTCTGGCAACCCGCGCAGGGCGGGCACGTGGGTTTCCCCGTGGCCGACCCGCCGTGGGGCTGGTCCGTGCATGTGCGCGCGATGCCGGAGGCCGTGGGCCGCTGGCTGCTGGCCCATGTGTAACCCCGCCCGCTCTGCGGGCCTGTCAATCGAGGAGATCCATGGACGAAATCGTGAAAGCGGCCATGGCCAAATGGCCGAACGTGCCCGACTGCTACGGCTGGCTGGGCCTGGATGCCCGGGGCCATTGGTACATGCGCGACGACCACACACAGGCGCAAGGTCCTTTTGCCCGGCTGCCTGGTGATGAGGGACCTGCTGCGAAGGGGTCGATGCTGCGGCACGACAAGCTGATCGAATTCATCCAGCGCAACTACGCCGCCGATGCACAAGGTCGCTGGTTTTTCCAGAACGGCCCGCAGCGGGTGTTTGTCGAGCTCGAAGCCACGCCCTACATCTGGCGCCTGCCACCCGATGGCGAGGTCGTGGCGCACACGGGCACGGCGGCGGGCGAGGTGCAGGCCTGCCTGATCGACGAGGCGGGGCACCTGTATCTGCGCACACCGTTGGGCCTGGGACGTGTGCACACCGCCGACATGGCGGTGGCGGCCGATCGGGTGGAAGCGGGGCAGTGGGTGCCGGCGCCAGTGCGGCAGATCGATCTGCCGGCGATCGGCGGTTTCGATCCGAGCCCTGCCCGTGGCGCTCCGGGCTGAGCATCGCAGGGGGCACAAAAAAGCCGGTCGAAGACCGGCTTTTTGGGTTGGGGGGATGAAAAGGGCCGAATGGCTTACTTCACCGCAGCCAGCATGTATTCGACCGCAGCCTTGATGTCGGCGTCGGAAGCGGACGTGCCACCCTTGGGTGGCATGGCGCCCTTGCCCTTGAGCGCGCTGGCGGTCAGGCCGTCGAGGCCGGCACCCACACGCGGGGCCCAGGCCGCCTTGTCACCCAACTTGGGGGCACCTGCCACGCCCGCAGCGTGGCACACCTGGCAAGCCTGCTTGTAGAGGGCCTCGCCACCACCGGCCACCGAAGCGCTGGCGGCAGCGGGGGCTGCTGCAGGGGCTGCTTCGGCCGCAGGAGCCGCCGCAGCCGGTGCAGCGGCGGGGGCTTCGGCAGCGGGAGCTGCTTCGCTGCCCGCTGCGGCCGGCGCTTGGGGTTCGGCGAACTTGGCGCCGCCGGCGTTGGCCATGTGCACCACGGCACGACCGATTTCGACATCGCTGAAAGCGCCGCCGCCCTGGGCACCCATGGCGCCCTTGCCCTTCAGGGCAGAGTGCAGCAGGGCGTCGTAGCCGGTGGCGATGCGGGCCGACCAGGCGCCTGCGTCACCGAACTTGGGCGCGCCAGCCAGACCGGTGGCGTGGCAGGCCGCGCATTGGGCGGTGTAGACCGCTTCGCCCGACTGCAGCGGGCGGTTGGCGTCGCGCAGCTCGACCGAGCCAATCTTCTGGATGCGCTGCGCCGTGGCCAGGGCCGGATCCACCGAACCGGCGGCGGGCTTGTCGTCGCGGGTGACGTAATAGACGAGGCCGATGATGATGAACACGGGGACCACAAACGCGAAAAACGACGTCCACAGCAACTGGGCAGGCGTCTTGATGGGGCCGGTGTGAGAATCGTGCGCGTGGTCGCTCATGGTGTCCTCGGGGGCGATGGGCTCGCTGGTTGGGTGTGGGGCAATCCGCTGGCGGGCAGTGGACAGCCCTCAATTATATCCAGCCCCCCTTGGCAGCCGGCGACGTTCTTGGCCGCCTGCTAGAATCCGCGAGGTTGCGGCTGTAGCTCAGTGGATAGAGTATTGGCCTCCGAAGCCAAGGGTCGTGGGTTCGATCCCCGCCAGCCGCGCCACCTTTTTTGCCGTCCTGAAATCGCAAGCATTTGTGATGCAGACCTCCATGCGCAGGTTTGTCGGCGGGACGCTGATCCCTTCTTCTATACGAGACCCGGCTGTGGCGTGCCCAGCCGGCGCCGCAGCCCGCGCATGAGCGCCCCCAGCACGGGCAGCTTCATGTAAAGCTCTTCGGCCGCGTCCCAGTAGTCGCGGTGCAGCGCGACCAGGCCGTCCGGTGAAAACACGAGGTGGGTGGCCCCACGGATGCACAGCTCGGTACTGCCCGCCCGGCGCTGGAAGTGAAACGCCCAGGTCAGGAAGGCGTGGTCGCCCTCGGTGGCGCTGTGCGCCACCCGGAAACGGGGATCGTGCAGGGCCTCGAACATGTGGTGGAAGATGCGGCCGATCGCGTCGCGGCCCTGGACTTCGTTGAACGGGTCTTTGAAAGCGGCCTGCTCGCCGTACAGCGCCAGCAGCGTGGGCAGGTTGGCGGGGCTTAGCTGCTCGTAGGCGGCGATCAGCCGGTTGGTGCGGGGGGCGGGGCTGGCGGCGGTCATGGTTCAGGACTGGGTGACACGGCGCACCGCCGCGAAGTACCACGCATCGGGCAGACAGCGCAGCAGGCGCACCCAGCGCGTGAAGCGGCGTGGGAAGTTCATCTCGAAGCGGCCCTGGGCCCAGCCACGCAGCATCGCCGCAGCGGCCTGCTCGGGCGTGATGAGCGCGGGCATGGTGAATGCATTCTGTGCCGTCAGCGGCGTGTCGACAAAGCCGGGGTTGACGATGGAAACGCCCAGGCCGTGCGGGTGCAGATCAAGGTACAGATTTTCGGCCAGGTTATTGAGTGCGGCCTTGGTCGGGCCGTAGGCGAGCGAGAGCGGCAAGCCGCGGTAGCCGGCCACGCTGCCGACCAGGCTGATGTGGCCCTGACCCGCGCTCAGCAACTGCGGCAGCACGGCGTCCAGCAGGTGCAGGGCGCCGCCGTAGTTGACCGCCAGGTGGCGCTGCATGTCGCTCAGGTCGAAGGCGGTCGCCGTCTGCGCGCGGTAGTGACCTGCGCAGTACAGCACCAGGTGCGGTGGGCCACCGGTCTGGGTCAAAACCGCCTCGACTGCCGCGCGCACCGCGTCGGCGTCGGTCACGTCCAGCGGCAGGGCCAGGCTGCCAGGGTGTTCGTGCACGAAGCTGTCCAGGGCCTCGGCCTGGCGCGCCGAAACCACGATGCGCGCGCCCTGGTGGTGCAGCAAGGCGGCGGTGGCGCGGCCGATGCCCGACGAAGCGCCGACGATCCAGACCGTGCGGCCGCGCCAGTCGGTCAGCGGTGGGTTGAGCGGGGAGCCGAACAGGGGCATGGCTCAGTTCGCGGGAGCGGGTTTGGTGAACACCAGGGTCACTTCGCCCAGATGCAGGCCGAACTTGCTCATGGCCGAGCGGTTGAGCACCGTGCGCTCGTCCATGCGGTACATCCAGTCGTCCAGGTGCACGTTCCACACGCGGCCGTCCACCGGCAGCGCGAGTGTGTAGGTCCAGTGGAACGCATTGCCGGCCGTCTGCCCGCTGGCTTCGCCGACCACGTCATCGGCCTGGCCGGTGTAGCGGCCATCGCCGTGGTGTCGCAGGCGCCAGACGCGGCGCTGTGTGCTGCCGTCGCTGTAGCGGAAGTGTTCGTCGAGCGTGCCCTCGTCGCCGTTCCACTGGCCGGTCATCTTCACGGTGAAGCGTTTGACGACGCGGCCCGACCGGTCGGTGAAGATGCCCTGGGCGGTGAGCGGGCCGTTGAGGTAGTCCCGCAGGTCGAGCAGCGGGGTTTCGTTCGCGTACTCGCGCACGTCGGGGCCGGCGCAACCGGCCAAAGCGACGGCGAGGCCCGCTGCGGCCAGCGCCGCTATGGCGCGGCGGCGGAGGTGAATCCAAGGAGTCTTCATGAGGTTTGCCTCCACGTGGGGTGACGGTGTTCAAAGCGCCACAGCAAGCCGGCCGCGCTCAACTTGAGCAGACAGGGCAGGCCGCCGTAGGCCCAGGCCAGCGCCTGCAGGCCTGTGGGGTCGGTGCCGCCGGCGCGGTAGCCCCAGGCAGCCAGCAGCGGCAGGGCCAGGCCGGCGGCCAGGGCCAGGTTGAGCTTGGTGGCACAGGCCCACCAGCCCAGGTAGCGGCCTTCGTGGCGCTGGCCGGCTCCGGCCTGGTGGATCACCCCGGTCAGCAGGGCGCCGGGCAGCGCGAGGTCGGCGCCCAGGGCCAGACCGCTGGCCAGGCAGATGCCGAGGAACCAGAGACCGTCGCCGCTGCCGAGCCAGGGCGTGAACGCAAAAGCGGCCACGCTGGCCAGCATGCCCAGGCGCCAGGTGGGGGCCAGGCCCCAGCGGCCGACGGCGCGCACCCACAAGGGCAGGCCCAGGGCGGCGGCGCCGAAGAAGGCCAGCAACAGCAACGGCTGCAGGTCCGGGGCCTGCAGGCGGTCGGCGACAAAAAAAGGCAGCAGCGTGGCCGGCACCGCGCTGGCCACGCCGTTGAGCATGAACACGGCCAGCAAGGCGCGAAAGGCCGGGTCGGACCAGGGTGACGGCGCGTTGTCAGGCGGTGCCGAGTCTGCGGTGGTCGCCAGCAAGGAGGGGGAGCGGGTGCGGCCGAGTGCGGCAAGGGCCAGTGCCAGACCGGCAGCGAGCACCGCGCTGGTGGCGCTGAAGCCGAGCCAGGCGGGCAGTGCGCTGGCCAGCAGCACACCGGCCAGGGTGGCGCCTTCGCGCCAGGCCGCCACGCGGGCGCGCCACAGCGGGTCGCCACCCCAGCGCGTGCCCCAGGCCTGGTGCAGGATGCTCACGCCGCTGTAGGCCAGCGTGCTGACCAGCAGGGTGGCGCAGAGCCACAGGAGCAAGGCCGTGGGCGTGCTGCCAGGCGGGTGCCACAGCGCGGCGAAGCCAATCGCCAGCACCGCGCTGCCCAGGGCCGCGGCCCGCCAGGCTGGGCGCGGGCCAC
>NZ_BSPB01000047.1:0-29378 GCF_030160815.1 Hydrogenophaga electricum
TTGCGCGAAGCGCTGCGCACGGGCGACATCGTGGCCGACGGCGACAGCGGCATGAAGCTCAACGAGCTCTTCCCCGGTCACTACCGCAACGTGCAGTAAACCCCGCCCATGCCCGCTGCGGGCATGGCGGATCTGTGCTTCTCCTGGAAATCTCCCTTCAAAGCCCGTCGGCGATGAGCCGGCGGGTTTTTTTTGTACGACCCTTGTTGGGGGGGGCGTCTTGGCGGCGGGCGCTGTTGCCGTAGGTTGGCGCTTGGGTTGCCGGGCAGAATGGAGCGCGTTGACCGCACGTCTTCCCCTCTTTGTGATGGGCCCCGGGATGGTCGCTCTCCCCAAAGGCGCAGGCCTGGTATTCGCTTCTGAAAGTCACCCACCATGACATGGCAAGCCCCAACCCGCCAAGTGTTGCTGGCCGGCGCCACGGGCCTCGTCGGCGGCCGGGTGCTGCAAGACTTGCTGCTGGATCCGACGGTTTCGGCTGTCCATGCTCTCAGCCGCCGCCCCTGGGTACTTAACCACCCCAAACTCCAGATTCATCTCGTGGATTTCAACCGTTTGCCAGTGCTGCCGCCCGTGGACGAGGTGTATCTGGCGCTCGGGACCACGATCAAGGTGGCGGGCAGCCAGGCCGCGTTCCGCGCCGTGGATTTCGAGGCCAACCTGGCCGTGGCCCAGGCTGCCTGTGCGGTGGGTGCCCGGCGGATCGGGGTGGTGAGCGCGGTCGCTGCGAATGCGCGGTCCTCGGTGTTCTACAACCGGGTCAAGGGCGAGCTGGAAGACGCGCTCAGGAGCATGCCGTTGACGGCGCTGGTGATCGCCCAACCCTCCTTGCTGCTGGACGACCGGGATGGTCTGGGGCAGCCGCCCCGGTTGGGCGAGAAGCTCTCGATTCCTGTCGCGAGGATTTTGGCGCCGTGGATTCCATGCGCCTACCGCCCGGTGTGGGCGCAGGCCGTCGCCCGCTCGCTGGTTCGAACGCTCCCGCAGGCCCGGGGCGTGGTGGTACTGGCATCCGGCTCCATGGCGCAGATGGCTCGCGAGCCGTGAGTTGCCGGATCGGGCCACTTCTCGGCGGTTGAATGAACACCGGCATTCAGAACCCTCAGCGCTGCCGGTCTGGGCGAGGCTGTGCGCCCGCCCTTCGCGCTGCTGCCGATCAGGGAGCGGGGATTTCTGGCCAGGGAGTCGCCGCTGGCCGAGACAGGGCGGCGAGCCAGTCGCCCGGGGTGTAGCCAAAGGCGCGGCGGAACCAGCGTGTGAAGTGGGCCTGGTCGGCAAACCCGCATTCGGCGGCCACCTGGGCTGGCGGGTGCTGCTCGGCCAGCAACTCGCGCGCCTGGTGCAGGCGCAGCACCCGGAGGTAGTCGGACGGTGCCATGCCCAGCCAGCGGCGTGCCACCTGGTGCAGGCGTTCGCGGCTGACGCCGCAGCGGCGGGCCAGGTCGGCCACCTGCCACACGCCGTCTTGCGCGGCGTGGCGCATCTGGCGCAGCAGCGCTTTTTCCGCCGGGGAGGGGCGATCGGTCGCTGGCGGCCCGTCGGTGGTGCCCCATTGCGGCAAGGCTTCGCTCAGCCACTGCCGCACGGTGTCCGCCGTGTCCAGTTCGCGGGCGCGTTGTGCCAGGGCTGGCAGATGGCTGACGCCGCTGCCGTGCGGTGCGTGCAGGGCATGTGCCTGCAGCCACGGGTCGGGGACGTAGAGCATCACGATGAGCACGGTGGCCGTGGCGGCGTCGCCCTGCGTTTCGACCAGACCCATGTGGACTTCGCCGGGCGCGATCGCCAGCAGGTCGCCCGCGCGCAGGTGCAGCAACCGGCCGGCCAGGCTGCATCGGCACTGGCCGCTGACCACAGCGCCGAACGACCATTCCGTGTGCCAGTGCGGCACCCATTCCTGACCAGCCTGGTGGTGGCGCACCGCTTCCAGTCCTGACAGCTGCAGCCGCCGGACTTCCGAACGCGCCGGCGCTGGGCGCGGTGCCCGGGACTGCGGGTGGTCAGGCATCTCGCGCGCCGAAGACGGTGATGCCCACCCAGCCGGCGCTGGCGGTCAGCGCCTGCAAGGGGCCCAACAGGGCCAGTTCTTCATGGGGGTGATCGAACACCTGCAGCGTGGCGGTGGCTTCGTGCCATTCGCCGCCGACGCGGTGCTGGATGTCGGGCCTGACCAGATGCGGCTGCGGCAACTGCGTGGGCTGGCGCAGATCGGGCCAGCCCACGGCGCCCACGGCAGGCAGCGCCAGGAAGCCCAGTCCCTGCCCGGGGCGGCCCGTGAGTTCGGCGCGTGCCTCGATGAGACGCCGGTCTTTCACCGCGAGCGACGCACCCAGCACACGGCCGGCGCGCAACGGTGCCGCGGCCGGATGGTCGAGCGGCAGGCTGCGCGTGAGCCAGGTGCTGCCGGTTTTTTTGGGCCAGCCCTGCAGCAGCCCGCGGATCAGCGAGATGTCCTGGTCGACCCAGATGGCCGGGCAGTAGGCGCAATGGTTGCCGTCGGGGCGCTGCACTTCCAGCACGATGATGGTTTCGCGGTACTGGGCGAGCACGGGGTCGGCCAGTTCGTGGCCGTCGGTGCAGGCCTGCCAGTCGGCGAAGTGCACGCAGCCTCGGCCGACCGGTTTCCCCAGGCTGTGAGGGACCAGCGCGCTGGCCGTGTCGGCCTGGCACTCGAAAGCCACGTTGAGCAGCCAGCCGGCGTAGTGCCAGGGAGGTGGCGGCACGATGGCGGCGCGGCCGCTGGCGGTGAAAGGGGCGGTGAAGCTGCGGTGGTTCCAGTCGAAGAGCGTGTTCATGCCGCGCAGTGTGGCGAAGCGGGCCGGGCCTGGCTAGAACGCTGGTGAAGCGCCGCGCGCCCGACGCGGTAGGATGGCGCGTTTTTGCGCACCCATTCCATGCCCGCTCCTTCCTCATTGCCGTTGCACGAAGTGCTGTTCAGCCAGGGTTTTGGCACTCGGCGGGTCTGCTGGGGGCTGGTGCAGCAGGGGCTGGTGGCGCTGGGCGAGGACCGCCGTGTCTGCGACGATCCGGCCGAGGTTGTCGCGACGGACGGTCTGGTGTTCTGGGTGCAGGCGGTGCGCTGGGAATTCCACGAGCGCGCCTACCTGCTGCTGCACAAACCCGCCGGCTACGAATGCTCGCAAAAGCCCGGTGCCCACCCCAGCATCTACACGCTGCTGCCGGCCCCGTTGCGTCAGCGTGGCGGTGGGGCGGCGGCGGGGGTGCAGGCGGTCGGTCGGCTGGACCAGGACACCACGGGCCTGCTGCTGCTGAGCGACGACGGGCAATTCATCCACCGCCTGACGTCGCCCCGTCACCACGTGCCCAAGGTGTATGAAGTCGGGCTGCGCCATCCGGTGGAAGAGCGGCAGGTGCAGCGCCTGCTGGCCGGGGTGGTGCTGGACGACGATCCACGGCCGGTGCGCGCCGCCGCTTGCGAAGCCACCGGGGACCTGGCGCTGCGCCTGACGCTCACCGAGGGCAAGTACCACCAGGTCAAGCGCATGGTGGCAGCGGTGGGCAATCGGGTCGAAAGCCTGCACCGCAGTGCGATCGGCGTATTGACCCTGCCACCGTCGCTGTTGCCTGGTCAGTGGCGCTGGCTCACGGCCGACGAGGTGGCCGCTCTGCGCCAGCCCGCGCGCTGAGGCGGGTTTTTCAGAGCAGTTCGCCCTTGCGGCTGTCCAGCGGGACGAGGAAAGAATTGTCCTGCCACTGCGAGGCATCGGCGCGCGAATCGCCGGTGGTGCTGGTGGGCCAGGAGGACACGGGTCCGAAGTCGCTGCTGCCGCGGTTGCTGCGCTGGCGCTGGATCGCGCTGCGCAGGTTGTTCTGCGCGGCGATGACGGCGCGCTCTTCGCGTTCACGCTCGCGCATGGCCTGGGCGGTGGGGGTCTCGCCCAGGAATTCGGCGCGGATTTCCGTCACCGTGGGCAGGTTGGACGAGTGCACCACCCAGTAGGGCATGCCGCACTGGGTGAGCAGCGAGTTCTTGAGTGCGCGGGTGCTGCGCGGGATGCCGGAGCGGCCGGGCACGTCGATGCAGCCGATCACCCGCCCGTCGGAGCGGCAGACCGTGAACGTGCAATACACCCCGGCCAACAGCTTGTACCAGTCCATGCCCTGGTCCTGGTCGCGCGGGAGCGTGAACCGGGTGACGGGCACCTTGATCAGGATGTGGTGGTCATAGAAAGCCCGCGCGAGCCAGTGCCAGACACGCACTTCCTCGCTGTTGGCCACATGCCGGGTGTTCAGGGGCCAGTGTTTGGGGATGCGGCGCTGGCGCCGTGTGCGCCGGTTGTCCCAGGTCCTGTATGCCCAGGCGCCCAGCGCCAGGCACAGCGGGGCGAGCGCAGACAGCAGCCAGGGGTTGGACCAGGGGTTCATGGAAGGCGGGGGGCATCCGGGTGTGTCAAAGTGTAGACGGGCAGGTGCGACAAGTCACGAGGATGTGACCTCCGTATGTCGAATGGTTCCGTGATTTACTGCCGAAATCTCGGAAGGTTGGCCGGATTTGAGGGTGTTTCGCCATCAAATGGCGCGAAATTCGCGCAGCAGGCATCCGGCGGCAGGAAGGCCGGTAGCACCGGTTCAGCCCAGCGAGGCGAGGAAATCTGTCACATGCTGTTGCAGAAGGTCGGGCTGGTCACGGTGGGGGCTGTGTCCGCATTGGGGCAGTACAGCCAGGCGGGCGTGGGGCGCCGCGCGGCGGATGTCCTCGATCTGGGCCAGTGTGCCGTATTCATCGTCTTCGCCCTGAATGGCCAGCAGGGGCGCGGTGATCCGGGCGCACTCGGCCCGGATGTCGAAGGGGCGAAAGTCCTCACTGAGCCACACGTCGTTCCATTGCCAGAAGGCGTTGTCGACATCGTGGTGGTAGCGGGCCAGGCGATCGCGCAAGCCGGGCCGGCCGTCGCTGCCCGGCAGGAGGTACTGGTCCCGCGCCTGCGCGATCGCCTGCAGCGACACCGGTTCGACCATCACGTGCGGGGCCATGACCACGCAGCCGGTCGTGTCATGGCGGCTGGCGTGCAGCAGCGCGATGGTGGCGCCGTCGGAGTGGCCCACGAGCACCGGCCGCTGCACGCCGAGGGCGGTCAACAGGGCAGGCAGCACGGTCCAGGCCTCTTCATGCATGTAGTCGGGCTGGTGGCGACCGGAGCGCCAGAAGCCGGCTTGCCGCGAGGGGCCACGGACATCGGGAATCGGGTCCGAGCGGCCGTAGCCGCGGCGCGAGTACAGCCAGCCGGCACGGCCCGTGGCTTCGCACAGTGTCTGGGGCCAGTGGCGTCCGCGCTGGGGCCACAGGTCCACACAACCCAGGCCTTCGTGCAGGAACACCAGCGGTGCGCGGTCGGTGGGGCCGGGAATGTGGGCGACTTCCAGCGTCACACCTTCGATTTTTACGGTCTGGGCAGCGGGTTCGGACATGCCGCGATGCTAGCGCCGCGGCGCCGTGCGGGATGTCACCCGCGTCCCGGACCCTGGCCGGCAAAGGCCAGGCGGATGCCGTATTCTTGGCACCATGAAGTTGCTGTTAGATGCGTTCTGGCGCGCGGTGGCCTATTGCCTGCATCCCAAGGTGATTGGCCTGTCGTTCCTGCCGCTGGTGCTGATGATCCTGCTGTCCTTCGGGCTGGGGTATTTTTACTGGGAGTCGGCGGTGGCGGCCACAGCCGCCTGGCTGAACGACTATGCCTTGATGCAGGCTTTCCTGGGCTGGCTGGAGCGCGTCGGTCTGGACGGCATGCGCACGGTGTTCGCGCCGTTGCTGGTGCTCATGATCGCCACGCCGGTCATCGTCTTGCTGTGCCTGCTGCTGGTGGCGCTGTTCATGACGCCGGCGATCGTGGAGCTGGTGGCGCAGCGGCGTTTTCCGACGCTGGAGCGCCGCCGGGGCGGCACCTGGCTGGGGGGGCTGTTCTGGTCCCTGGGCGTGACAGCCATGGCGCTGGTGGCGCTGTTGCTGTCGATGCCGCTGTGGCTGATTCCCCCGCTGGTGCTGATCCTGCCACCCCTGATCTGGGGCTGGCTCACCTACCGGGTGTTTGCGTTCGACGCGCTGGCCGTGCACGCCAGTGCGGACGAGCGCCGCACTCTCATGCGCGTGCACCGGGGGCGCCTGCTGCTGATGGGCGTGCTCACAGGGTATCTGGGGGCGGCGCCCAGCGTGCTCTGGGCCTCGGGGGCGCTGTTCATCGCCCTGGCACCCCTGCTGGTGCCGGTGGCCATCTGGATCTACACCCTGGTGCTGGCGTTTGCTTCGCTCTGGTTCGTGCACTACTGCCTGGCCGCACTGGAGCGCCTGCGGGGCACGGCCGCCGCCGTGGATGTGGTGGAGGCCGGGGCGATGCGTTCCCCGGCGCCAGTGTCCAGCCCCGAACCGCCGGTTCTGCCCCCTGTTTCCGGAGACCCTTCTTGAGTGCCTTGCCCCCCGATGCTTCCCTGTCCTCCGCTCCGGCCTTCGGCCTGATCATCGTCGGCGACGAAATCCTCTCGGGCAAACGGGCCGACAAGCACCTGCCCAAGGTGGTCGAGCTGCTGCAGGCACGGGGACTGGCCCTGTCCTGGTCGTTGCTGGTGGGGGACGATCCCCGCCGGATCACGGCCGCCTTGCGCGACGCGTTTGCTTCGGCGGACGTGGTGTTTTCCTGCGGCGGCATTGGCGCCACGCCGGACGACCACACCCGGCAGTGCGCGGCCGCTGCGCTGGGTCAGCCGCTGGTGTTGCACCCCGAAGCCCGGGCGCTGATCGAACAGCGCATGCGGGAGACGGCGGCGGAAAAGGGCGAGGTGTTCGACGCGGAGCGGCCCGACAACGTGCACCGCTACAACATGGGCGTCTTCCCCGCGCAGGCCCGGATCGTGGCCAACCCCTACAACCGCATCCCCGGCTTCTCGTGCGATGGTCCTGGCGGCGGCACGGTGCACTTCGTGCCCGGTTTTCCGGTGATGGCCTGGCCGATGATCGAAAACCTGCTCGACACCGATTACAGGCATCTGCACCGCCAGGGCAGCTGGCAGGAGCGCTCGGTGGTGGTGTTCGGGGCCATGGAAGCCGCGCTCACGCCTTTGATGGAGGCCATCGAGCAGGCGCACGCGGTCAAGGTGTTCAGTCTGCCCAGCGTCGACCACCCGCAATTCGGCCGCCATATCGAACTGGGGGTCAAAGGGGAGCCCGAAGCGGTGACGCCTGCGTTCGCGCAGCTGCTGGCTGGGCTGCGCGGCTTCGGGGCCGATTTGGGCCCCGAGATGGTGCAAAATTGAATGCACCAAATTGGGATTGTCCGTTTGATCCATTTTGGTGCGCATGAGGTGCTTTCGATCCGGTGCAGTGCGCGCTGCGGGCTGGAGGGGGCAGACAAGGGCCGCCAGCGATCCTGCGGGAACCTTTGTGGCGCATGGGCTCGGTGATAATCCCCGTCCGTGTGCGCCGTGTTCAGCCGGGTGATGCGGCGCAGCGGGCCCTGATGGCATGAATGATGCTAGTCAAAAGGGTCTCTTTTTTTGATTACCACCCACTCAGCAACAGGAGCATTTGATGGCAAAGACCGTCGCAGACGTGATGCAATTGGTGAAGGACAACGACGTCAAGTTCGTTGATTTCCGCTTCACCGACACCCGTGGCAAGGAACAGCACGTCACCGTGCCGATCTCGGCTTTCGATGAAGACAAGTTTTCCGCCGGCCACGCTTTCGATGGCTCCTCGGTCGCTGGCTGGAAGGGTATCGAAGCATCCGACATGCTGCTTATCCCCGATGCCAACACGGCCAACATCGATCCCTTCTTCGAAGAAACCACGCTGTACCTGCAGTGCCACGTGATCGAGCCCAGCGATGGCAAGCCCTATGAGCGCGACCCGCGCTCCATCGCCATGCGCGCCGAGGCCTACCTGAAGGCTTCCGGCCTGGGCGATACGGCTTTCTTCGGTCCTGAGCCCGAGTTCTTCATCTTCGACAACGTCTACTGGAAAAACGAGCCGGGCAACGTCGGCTTCCAGATCGAAGAGTACGAAGCTCCCTGGAACTCCGGTGCCAAGCTCGAAGGCGGCAACCGCGGTCACCGTCCCACCGTCAAGGGCGGTTATTTCCCGGTGCCCCCGGTCGACAGCACGCAGGACATGCGCGCCGAAATGTCCCTGATCCTCGAATCCCTGGGCATCCCCGTCGAAGTGTTCCACCACGAAGTGGCGGGCGCTGGCCAGAACGAAATCGGCACCAAGTTCTCGACCCTGGTCGAGCGCGCCGACTGGACCCAGGTCCTGAAGTACGTGGTCTGGAACGTGGCCAACGCCTACGGCAAGACCGCCACCTTCATGCCCAAGCCTTACGCGGGCGACAACGGCTCCGGCATGCACGTTCACCAGTCCATCTGGAAGGACGGCAAGAACTTGTTCGCTGGTGACGGCTACGCCGGCCTGAGCGATTTCGCCCTGTACTACATCGGCGGCATCATCAAGCACGCCCGTGCCCTGAACGCCATCACCAACCCCGGCACCAACTCGTACAAGCGTCTGGTGCCTGGCTTCGAAGCCCCGGTGAAGCTGGCTTACTCGGCCCGCAACCGCTCGGCCTCGATCCGCATCCCGTTCGTGGCCAACCCGAAGGGCCGCCGTATCGAAGCGCGTTTCCCCGATCCTTCCGCCAACCCCTACCTGTGCTTCTCGGCCCTGATGATGGCGGGTCTGGACGGCGTGGAAAACAAGATCCATCCGGGCGAAGCCGCCACCAAGGATCTGTACCACCTGCCGCCGGAAGAGGACAAGCTGGTCCCGACCGTGTGCTCGAGCCTGGATCAGGCCCTCGAATACCTGGACAAGGACCGCGCGTTCCTGACCAAGGGTGGTGTGTTCACTGACCCGATGCTCGATGCCTACATCGATCTGAAGATGCAGGAAGTCACGCGCTTCCGCATGTCGCCGCACCCGGTCGAGTACGACATGTACTACAGCCTGTGATGCCAGCGCGGTGCGGTTCTGTTTCGCACCGCTGGTCCACGGAACCCACGGCCTTCGGGCCGTTTTCTTTTTTCCGGGTGCTGGCAAAGGCCGGTGCTGGCGGTGGGCGGATGGCACTTTCGCGGGGTTTTTCAGTCATACTGATACATTCGTTGCATGGCTTCACCCATTGCAGGTGGCGTCCGCTCTGTCGATCCCCCGATTCCGTTGATCCGATGCCCTTGAAATCCCTTCTCCTTCCGCTGGCCGTGGCTGTGATGGGCACCCTGTCGATCGCTCACGCGCAGGAGCGCATCTACCGCTGTGGCAACGAGTACACGAACAACGCCGAAGCGGCCAAAGCGCGTGGTTGCAAGCTCATGGAAGGGGGCAACCTGACCGTGGTGCAGGGCACGCAACCGCAGCAGCAGGCCGCTGCCGCGCCGCGCAGCGCGAGCGAACCGAGGCCCACCGCTTCCCGCATCGACAGCCCGGCCCAGCGGGCGCGGGACAGCGATGCCCGTGCCATCCTGGAGTCCGAACTGCGCAAGGCTGAAGAGCGCCTGACCGCGGCCCGCCAGGCCTATGCCAATGGCGAGCCGGAGAAGCAGGGCATCGAAGGGCGCAACCACCAGCGCTATCTGGACCGGGTCGCCGAACTCAAGGCCTCCCTGGACCGGGCCGAGAGTGATGTCAACAGCATTCGGCGGGAGCTCTCCCGCTTGCCAGCGGCGGGTGTGAGCACGGCACAATAGGGGGCTTGAAAAAGCCACTCATCCCCCTTCTTTCCAAGTCCAGCAAGGGCGCAGCCACGGCAGTCTCGCCGTCCCACCGTTTTCACGCCCTGGACCTGCTGGCCACGCTGGTGGCGGTGGTGTCCCGGGACGGTACGGTGCTGTTTGCCAATGCGGCGCTCGAAGATGCCCTGGGCATGTCTCGGCGCAGCATCACCGGCGCACCGCTGCAGGACTGTTTCACCGAACCCACGCTGCTGCAGAGCGCGCTCAACGGGGCCAGCGAAAACGAGTACGCGGCCCTGCGGTACGACGCTTTTTTGCGCCGCCTGAGCTATGAGCCTTTGCCGGTCCATGTGGTCGTGGCGCAGACCGATACCGCCGGAGAGATCATCGTCGAGCTGTTGCCTCTGGAACAGCAGACGCGGCAGGAGCGGGAAGAGCGGCTGATGGATCAGGCGCAGGCCAACAAAGAGCTGATCCGCAACCTGGCGCACGAGATCAAGAACCCGCTTGGCGGCATCCGTGGCGCCGCGCAGTTGCTGGAGCTGGAGCTCGACAACAAGCAACTGACCGAATACACGCAGGTCATCATCCACGAGGCCGATCGCCTGCAGTCGCTGGTGGACCGGCTGCTGGCGCCGCACCGGCGCCCGCACGTGGTCGGCGATGTGAACATCCACGAGGTTTGCGAGCGCGTGCGCTCGCTGATCCTGGCAGAGTTTCCGCGCGGGCTGAAAGTGGTGCGGGACTACGATGCCTCGATTCCCGACTTTCGCGGCGACCGCGAGCAACTGATCCAGGCCGTGCTCAACATTGCCCACAACGCGGCGCAGGCGCTGGCCGACCGCATCGCCGCGGGCGACGCGCAGATCACTTTCCGCACGCGCGTGGGCCGGCAGGTTACCTTTGGTAAACAGCGTTATCGGCTGGCATTGGAATTGCATGTGATCGACAACGGGCCCGGTGTGCCGGACTCGATCAAGGACCGCATCTTTTTCCCGCTCGTGTCGGGACGCGATGGCGGTTCTGGCCTGGGGCTGACGTTGGCGCAAACCTTCATCCAGCAGCACCATGGCCTGATCGAGTGTGAGAGCGTGCCGGGTCACACGGACTTCAAGATCCTGATTCCGTTGCCTTGATACCCACACACGCCGCCTGAGGAAGGAACACACCGCCGATGAAGCCGATCTGGATAGTGGATGACGACCAATCGATCCGCTTCGTGCTTGAAAAGGCGCTGTTGCGCGAGAACCTGCCCACCCGCAGTTTTACCAACCCGCAGGAAGTGCTCAAGGCACTGACCGACGCTCCGGAAAGCGAAGGTCCGCAGATCCTGGTCAGCGACATCCGCATGCCCGGAGGGTCTGGCCTGGAGCTGCTGGAGCGGGTCAAGGAAAAGCTGCCGGGCCTGCCGGTGATCATCATGACCGCCTTCTCCGATCTGGACAGTGCGGTCTCCGCCTTCCAGGGCGGGGCTTTCGAATACCTGCCCAAGCCGTTCGACCTGCCCAAGGCGGTCGAGCTGATCCACCGTGCGGTCGAAGAAAGCCAGCGCGAAGAGGTCGCCATCGAATCGGTGTCGGCCGCTCCCGAAATGCTGGGGCAGGCGCCGGCGATGCAGGACGTGTTCCGTGCCATCGGCCGACTGAGCCAGAGCAACGTCACGGTGCTGATCACCGGCGAGTCCGGTTCGGGCAAGGAGCTCGTGGCGCGCGCGCTGCACAAGCACTCGCCGCGTGCCAGCGGTCCGTTCGTGGCCATCAACACCGCCGCGATTCCCAAGGACCTGCTGGAGAGTGAGCTGTTCGGCCACGAACGCGGGGCTTTCACCGGGGCGCAGACCATGCGGCGCGGCCGCTTCGAGCAGGCCGAGGGCGGCACGCTGTTCCTCGACGAAATTGGCGACATGCCGTTCGACCTGCAGACCCGCCTGCTGCGGGTGCTGTCGGACGGGCACTTCTATCGCGTGGGTGGGCACAGTGCGGTCAAAGCCAATGTGCGCGTGATCGCCGCCACCCACCAGAATCTGGAGCAGCGCGTCAAGGAAGGCGTGTTCCGCGAGGACTTGTTCCACCGTCTCAACGTCATCCGCCTGCGCCTGCCGGCTTTGCGCGAACGTCGCGAAGACGTGGCCATGCTCACGCGCTACTTTCTCCAGCAGAGCGCCAAGCAGCTCGGCGTGGAGCCCAAACGCATCGCCGATTCGGCTCTGCGCCTGCTCAGCGGTTTCGATTTCCCGGGCAATGTGCGGCAGTTGGAAAACGTCTGCCACTGGCTGACGGTGATGGCGCCGGCCCAGGTGATCGAGGTCAAGGATCTGCCGCCCGAGGTGCTGGCTGGCGCCGGGGCCGGTGCGGTGGCGCTCAGCGAGAGCCCCCCGCCAGCGGCCGAATGGAGCCCTCCGGTGCCGCTGACCATGCCGCCCGCCATGCCCGCTCCTGCGGTCGCTTTGCCGATCGCGGTGCCGGAAATGCCTGTGGCGAATGGCCTGGGTGTGCCCGCGACCGCGCCCGTGGCCGACGGCACCGGGATGTCCTGGGAAGGCGGTCTGCGCCGCGAGGCCCAGATGCTGCTGGAGGCCGGGCGCCACGATGTGTGGGATGTGCTCACGCGCCGCTTTGAAACCCTGCTGATCCAGACGGCGCTGGCCAACACGCGCGGGCGCCGCATCGAGGCGGCGCAGAAACTGGGCATCGGCCGCAATACCATCACCCGCAAGATTCAGGAACTGGGTCTGGACGACCTCTGATCCGTGGTCCGGTCGATGTCCCTGCCACGGGGCCGATGGGGCCGCGCGGGGCGGCCGGGCCCCTAGGGGCAGGGTCTTCAGTCCAGGGTGATGACCACGGGAGCGTGGTCGCTGGGCTGCTTGTTCTTGCGCGGGGCGCGGTCGATTTCGCAGGCGCTGGTGCGCGCCCTGAGCGCTTCGCTGACCAGAATGTGGTCGATGCGCAAGCCCCGGTTCTTCTGGAAGCCGAGCATGCGGTAGTCCCACCAGCTGAAGGTCTTGGGTGGGTGTTCGAACAGCCGGTGCGCGTCGTGCAGGCCCAGGGCCACCAGCGACTGCAGCTGGGTGCGTTCTTCGGTCGTGCAGTGGATGGTCTCGTGCAGACCGACCGGGTCCCACACGTCGGCGTCGTCAAAGGTGATGTTGTAGTCACCCATGAGCACCAGTTGCGGATGTCGGCTGAGTTCGTCCTGGACCCAGGCGCGCAGAGCGTCGAGCCAGCGCATCTTGTAAGCGAACTTGTCGCTGCCGCGCTCCTGACCGTTGGGGAAGTAGGCACCGATCACGCGGATGCCCTCGATGGTGGCGCACAGCACGCGCGACTGGTCGTCTTCGAAGCCCGGGATGTTGCGCACCACCTCTGCAGCCGGCGAGCGGCTCAGCAGCGCCACGCCGTTGTAGGTTTTCTGCCCGAACCACTGCGCGTGATAGCCGGCGTCGGTGAAGGCCTGAACGGGGAATTTGTCGTCGGTGAGCTTGAGCTCCTGCAGCGCCAGCACATCGACGGGGTTGGTCGCGAGCCAGTCGAGCACTTGCGGCAGGCGGACGTTAAGGGAGTTCACATTCCAGGTGGCCAGTTTCATGGGAGACCTTCAAGGGGTGCGGACATAGGTCACAAAAGCCAGGGCCAGGCCCTGGGCGCTCATGCCGGTCTGACGCTCGGCCTCCTGCCATTCGGGGCCGAGCACGGGGGCGAACGCATCGCCTTCAAAATCGGCCGCGATTTCGGTCACCACCACCCGGCTGGCCAGGGGCAGAGCCTGGGCGTAGACCTGGGCACCGCCGATCACCCAGGCCTCGCCGGCGGGCGGGCAAAGCGCCTGGGCGGCTTCGAGCGAATGGGCGACCTGGGCGCCGTCGGCGTGCCAGCCCGGATCGCGGGTGACCACGATGTTGAGGCGCCCGGGCAGCGGCCGGAACTTCGGCGGCAGCGAATCCCAGGTCTTGCGGCCCATGATCACGGGGCAGCCCAGGGTGGTGCGCTTGAAGTGGGCCAGGTCTTCGGGCAGGTGCCAGGGCAGGGCGTTGCGCAGGCCGATCACGCCGTTGGCGGCGCGGGCGTAGATCAGGTTCAGGCGGGTGGTCGCGGTCATGCCGTCATTGTGCCGCGCCGGTCGTGCCACCAGAGGGCGCCGCGCGGGCCGGCCAGAGCACGCTGGCGATGGCGACCATCACGAACACCATGGCGAACCAGTCCTGCCAGTGCGGCATTTCGCCGGTGATGAAGGTGGCGCTGAGCGTGCCCACCAGGGGAATGGCCATCACGCTCATGGCGCTGGTGGCGGGGGGCAGCTCGCGCGCCAGGCCGAACCAGATCAGTTGGGCGAAGCCGTAGTTGATGATCACGCCGTAGAACAGACTCAGCCACATGACGCCGCTGAAGCGCGCCGGCTGGGGCAGCGGCTCCAGCGCGATGGCCAGCACACCGACCACGACGCTGCCCAGCAGCAGCATCCAGACGGTGACCACCAGCGCGGAGAGGGTGAGCCGCGCACGGCGGAACAGGAGGGTGCCCAGCGCCCACGAGGCGGCCGCTCCGAGCATCCAGGCCACGCCCGCCGGGCGGCCCGAAAGGCGCTGCAACTCGTGCCAGAGCAGCAGGCCGATGGCGATGCTCACGCAGACCACCGCCAGCCGCACGCGCGGCGTGATGCGTTCGCCGAAGAAGGCCGCACCCAGCAGCACCGTGAAGATGGGCATGGTGAAGCCCAGGATGGCGGCCCGGCCCGAGGCCAGCTCCTGCACACCGAAGATCGACAGCGTGTGCCAGCCCAGCACGTTGGGCAGCCCCAGGGCGGCGATGACGCCCCACTCGCGCCCGGTCGGCCACATGCGTTCGCCGCGCGAGGCCACCCAGACGAACAGCCAGGCTGCGCCCAGCAGCATGGTGCTGGCGCGGAAATACAGCGGCGTGAGCTGTTGCAGCGACAGCTTCATCATGGGCCAGTTGACACCCCACATGAGGGTCAGGGCCAGCAGGCCCCAGAGTTGGCGGCGGGTGATCATGGGTGCAAGGAATGCGGGACGGGCCTGTTCACCCGGAGCCTGAAGGGGCGCCTGCGAACAAGGAAGGGCGGGTTGGCGTGGGCGGAGAACGGCAGCGGCAGGCCGCTGCCGCGCCAGGCGGCGCAGCAGTGCTGGGTCACACCGCGACGGGTGCCTTGATGGCCGGGTGGTGCTGGTAGTCCTGCACCTCGAAGTCCTCGTAGGCGTAGTCGAAGATCGAAGGCGGCCGGCGCTTGATGTGCAGGGTGGGGTAGGGGAAGGGTTGGCGCGAGAGCTGCAGCTCGACCTGTTCGCGGTGGTTGCTGTAGATGTGGCAGTCGCCGCCGGTCCAGATGAAGTCGCCCACCTGCAGGTCGCACTGCTGCGCCAGCATGTGGGTGAGCAGCGCGTAGCTGGCGATGTTGAACGGCACGCCCAGGAAGATGTCGGCGCTGCGCTGGTAGAGCTGGCAGCTGAGCCGGCCCTCGGCCACATAGAACTGGAAGAAGGCGTGGCAGGGCATCAGCGCCATCTTGGACAGGTCGGCCACGTTCCAGGCGCTGACGATGATGCGGCGCGAGTCCGGGTTGGTTTTCAGGGTCTTGACCACTTCTGCGATCTGGTCGATGTGGCCGCCCTCGGGCGTCGGCCATGAGCGCCATTGCACGCCGTAGACCGGGCCCAGGTCGCCATCGGGTTGGGCCCATTCGTCCCAGATGGTCACGCCGCGCTCGCGCAGCCAGTTGTTGTTGCTCGACCCGGTCAGGAACCACAGCAGTTCCTGGATGATGGACTTCAGGTGCACCTTCTTGGTGGTCACCAGCGGAAAACCTTCGTTCAGGTCGAAGCGCATCTGGTGGCCGAACACGCTGGTCGTGCCGGTGCCGGTGCGGTCGCTCTTGTGCACCCCATGGGTGTGTACATGGCGCATGAAGTCTTCGTATTGCGAGCGGACGGGGCGGGTGGTCATGTCAGGGGGGCGGTGCGCTCAGCACGCGGCCGGGGTTGAGCAGGTTGTGGGGATCCAGCGCCTGTTTGAGCGTGCGCATCAGCGCCAGCGCGACCGGGTCTTTGTAGTGGGGCAGCGTGGCGGCCTTGAGGCTGCCGATGCCGTGTTCTGCACTGATGGAGCCCCCGAATTGGAGCACCTGGTCGAACACCAGGTGGTTGACGCGGGTTTCGTGTTCGGCCAGGAAGGCCTTCGGATCGCCCTCGGCGGGAGCCTGCACGTTGTAGTGCAGGTTGCCGTCCCCCAGGTGGCCGAAGTTGACCAGGCGCACGCCAGGGATCTCGCGCGCGAGCAGCGCGTCGGTGTCGGCACAGAACGCCGGAATGCGCGAGACCGGCAGGCTGATGTCGTGCTTGATGTTCAGGCCTTCTTCAGCCTGCGCCAGCGGAATGCTCTCGCGGATGTGCCAGAGACCGTGCGCCTGCTGCAGGTTCTCGGCCACCACGGCGTCGCTGACCAGGCCCTGTTCGAAGGCGGTTTCCAGCAGGCGCTCGAACTGGGCCCGGGCGTGGGCTTCGGATTCGCTGTCGCTGTTTTCCAGCAGCACGCCATAGGGAATGTCGGCCTGGTCGATGAAGGGTACGCGCAACTGCGGCATGTGCCGGGCCACCAGGCCGAGCGCAAAACGGCCCATGACCTCGAAGCCGGTCAGCCCGGCGCCCAGGTGCCCGTGGGCCAGGCCCAGCAGGGCCACCGCGGCTTCCAGGTTCGGGACGGCCGCCCAGGCGGTGAGCTGCGCCGCCGGCCGGGGGTAGAGCTTCATCGTGGCCGCGGTGATGATGCCCAGCGTGCCTTCGCTGCCGATGAACAGGTCGCGCAGGTCGTAGCCGGTGTTGTCCTTGCGCAGGCCGCTCAGACCGTGCCAGACCTCGCCCTGCGCAGTGACCACTTCCAGGCCCAGGCACAGCTCGCGGGCATTGCCGTAGCGCACGACCTGCGTGCCGCCGGCATTGGTGGCGAGGTTGCCACCCAGGGTGCAGCTGCCTTCGGCCGCGAGCGACAGCGGGAACAGGAAGCCGGCGCGATCCGCCGCTTCCTGCACGGTCTGGAGCACGCAGCCCGCTTCCACGGTGATGGTGAGGTTGTCGCCGTCCAGCGCGCGGATGGCCTGCATCCGCGTCAGCGACAGCACGACCTGGGTGCCGCTGTCGTCGGGCACCGAGCCGACCACCAGACCGGTGTTGCCACCCTGCGGCACGATGCTCACGTTGGCTGCTGCACAAGCCTTGACCACGGCCGCCACCTCGGCGGTGCTGGCCGGTCGCACCACCGCCAGCGCCCGGCCGCGCGCGCGCCGGCGCCAGTCCTGCTCCCAGGCCACCAGGTCGGTGTCCGGGTCATCGGGGGTGAGCACGTGGGCCGGGCCCACGGCCTGGCGCAAGGTGTGAATCAGCAGCGGATTCATGGCTGGGTACGGGCTGGGCTGGTGGCTTCCTCGGCATGGCGGGCGGCATCGGCGGCCACGGCTTCCTTGCCGGCGGCCTTCAGGCGCTGGCGCACGTGGGCGGCGCAGGCCACGAACAGCAGCAGGCACAGCAGCACCTCGATGCCGGCCAGCCAGGCCGACAGGCCCTGCTCGCTGGTGGCACGGACCACACCTTCGGTGAAATAGAGCCACACCAACAGGCTGAGCCAGCGGTAGGTGTACATGCGGTGGCGCAGCAGGCCCGACAGGGGCAGCGTGAGCGGCAGCACCTTGAGCACCCACCACGAACCGCCCGGGCGCAGCGGGGCCAGCCAGAGTTCCCAGGCCAGGCCCAGCACGATCAGCCCCAGCACGCTGCCCACGGCCAGACGGCGCGTCCAGCGCACGGTGGCGACCGGTGCGTTCAGGGCGGGGGAGACGGGGGGCGGGGAAGACAACTCGGGCGCGGCGGGCATGGCAGGTGGCATGATACCGGGATGACTGTATCCGAGCGTGTGCGCGAAGTGCCGGCCCTGCTGGGCCTGCTGTGGCGCCATCTGCTGGCGTTTCCGTGGCGGACCACGGCGCTGACCCTGCGCGAGCGCTTCCGCGAAGACCGCCTGGGCGTGACCGCCAGCAGCCTGACCTTCACCACCACGATTTCGCTGGTGCCGCTGTTCACCGTGGCACTGGCCATCTTCAGCGCCTTTCCCATGTTCGCGCGCCTGCAGGACACCCTGCAGCACTGGCTGGTGGCACGGCTGGTGCCGGACAACATCGCCAAACAGGTGCTTGCCTACCTGAGCCAGTTCGCCGCGAAAGCCGGGCAGATGGGCTGGGCGGGTGCGCTGGTGCTGCTGGTCACGGCGCTGGCGCTGATCCTGACCATCGACCGCAAGCTCAACGACATCTGGCGCGTGCGCCAGAGCCGGCCGCTGACCCAGCGCATCCTGGTGTACTGGGCGGTGCTCACCCTGGGCCCGCTGCTGCTGGCGGGCAGCCTGACGGTCACTTCCTACGCGCTGAGCGCTTCGCGCGGGCTGGTCTCGACGCTGCCCGGCGGCGTGCGCTTCCTGCTCGATTCGCTGCAGTTCGGTCTGGTCATGGGCGGCGTGGCCGCGCTCTACCGCTACGTGCCCAACACCCGTGTGCGCTGGAGCCATGCGCTCACCGGCGGCCTGTTCGTGGCGCTGGGGCTGGAACTGGCCAAGAGCGTGCTGGGCTGGTACCTCAAGACCGTGCCGACCTATTCGGTGGTGTACGGCACGTTCGCCACCGTGCCGATTCTGCTGGTCTGGTTCTATGTGGCCTGGGTGATCGTGTTGCTCGGCGCGGTGGTGGCGGCCTACCTGCCCAGTCTGCTGGCAGGCATCGCGCGGCGTGGCAACTACCCGGGCTGGCGTTTCCAGCTGGCCCTGGAGACCCTGGCCCAATTGCAGGCGGTGCGCGAAGGGCCGCAGCGCGGGCTGAGTCTGGAGGCCATTGCCCAGGCCCTGCGCGTGGACCCACTGCACCTGGAAGACCCGGTGGGTGCCCTGGTGGGGCTGGACTGGCTGGGGCGGTTGGACGAGGAGGACGAGCGCTACGTGCTGCTGCAGGACGCGGCGAATCTGCCGCTGGCGCCGCTGGCCGAGCGCCTGCTGGTGCCGGCCTCGCGCAGCACCGAAGCCTTCTGGGCCGCCAGCGGGCTGCGGCAGATGACGGTGGCGCAGGCGCTGGCGGCACCGTCGGTGCCCTGACCGTTCAGCCGATCCGGAACGGGGCGCCCAGAAACCCCCGGAAGCGGGCGCGGCCACCGCGTTCGGGCGGCGCGCTCAGCTCAAAACGCGGGAAGCGGCGCAGGAAGCGCCCGATGGCGATGCGGCCTTCGAGCCGGGCCAGGCTTAGGCCCGCGCACTGGTGGATGCCGAAGCCAAACGCGAGGTGGCGGTTGGGTTCGCGCCGCAGGTCCAGCCTGTCCGGGTCGGGAAACACCGCCGGGTCGCGGTTGGCGGCGCCGATGCACAGCGTGACCAGGGCCCCCGCGGACAGGTCGACACCACCCACCTGCGCCGCCTGCAGCGCGCGCCGGTTGCCCAACTGGTTGGACGACTCGAAGCGCAGGCACTCGTCCACCGCGCGGCTCAGGATGGCTTCCAGGGTCTCGATCTGGCCCGCGTGCGCGCACAGGTCGCTGAGCAGGTCTTCGCGCGCGGCGGGGTGTTCGTGCATCAGCACCAGGCCGTTGCCGATCAGGTTGGTGGTGGTTTCGTGGCCGGCGTTGAGCAGGAAGATGCAGTTCTGCAGCAGCTCGACCTCGCTGAGCTTTTCGCCGCTGGCTTCGCCCTGGATCAGGCGCGTGAGCACGTCGCGCTCCGGGTCGCCGGGGTGCCGGCGGCGTTCGGCGACGAGGCCGCGCAGATAGGCCAGCATCTCGGTCACGCTGCGGTTGCCCGCCGCGTGCTGCGCGGGTGTAGGCACGGGTTCGAGCGCGCCCAGGATGGCCAGCGACCAGTCGCGCAGCGGGGCGCGCTCGGCGTGGGGCACGCCCAGCAGGTTGCCGATGATCTCGACCGGAATGGCGGCGGCAAAGTCTTCGATCAGATCACCGCCGCCCTGGTCCTCGATGCGGTCCAGCAGGCTGTCGACCAGCGCGACCAGGCCGGGCTCCATGTCGGCGATGGCGCGGCGCGTGAGCGCACCCATGATGAGTTTGCGCACGCGCGTGTGCAGCGGCGGGTCGTTGAACACCAGGCTGGTGGTGTGGTGCTCGTACAGCGGCGCGGGCGCCGTGTCGCTGCCGAAGGGGGGCACGTTGTATTTCGGCGCGAACTCCACGTGCTTGTCGGAGCTGAACAGCGCCGCGTCGCGGTACACCGCCATCAGGTCGGCATGGCGGGTGAGGAAGAGCGAACCGTCGGGCATGCGCCGCACCGGGTCGTGTTCGCGCAGCGCGGCGTAGACCGGGAACGGGTTGGCCAGAAAGTCCGGTGGCAGGGCACGCAGGTCGAAGCTGGCGGCGATCTCGCGGGCGCGGTCCCCGCTCATGGGCGGGGTGATCTGCTCGGGCGTGACCATGGTGTCAGGCCCGCAGGAAATCGCGGATGGCGAACAGCGTGGCGTCCGGCGTTTCGGTCATCTGGTGGTGGCCGACCGGCAGCGTCACCACCTGCAGCTTCTGGCCGGCCGCCTTCGCGGCTTGGATCAGGCCTTGTGCCGCCTTGGGGTGCGTCATTTGGTCCTGCCCACCGAGCAGGAACAGCACCGGGCTGGTGAGTGCGGCCATGGCCGCTTCGCCGCCGGTGTAGCGGTCGCACGCCACAAAGCCGCGATGGAACACGTTCACCGCCGGGTTGCTGCGCAGCACGCGCCGGCCCAGCGCCATGCCGGCGCCGTAGACCCAGGTGCCCGGGCCCAGAGCCGAGGGCGGGGCCGCCAGCGTGGAGCGCGAGAACACATTGACCATGGCCAGTGCCTTTTCGGGCGCGTTCAGCGAGGCATCGATCAGCGCCGGCGAGACCTTCATCGGGAACGCTGTGCCCACCAGTACCGTGTGCGTGATGCGGTCTTTCAGGCGGGCCGCGGCTTCCATGGCGATCAGCGATCCCCAGCTGTGGCCGATCAGGGCGGCCTTCTGCACGCCCGCGGCATCGAGCAGGGCGCCGATGAAGTCGGCCGCTTCTTCCACCGTGGCCGGCGCTTCGCCCTGGCTCTTGCAGTGGCCCGGCAGGTCGACCGCCAGCACGTTGAAGCCGTGGTTAGCGAGGTAGCGGCTTTGCAGGATCCAGACACTGTGGTCATTGAGCACGCCGTGGATGAAGACCACGGTGGGCTTGGCGGCATCGAAGGGCTTGCCGCCGGTGTAGCAGTAGGTCTTGGCGCCGTTGACTTGCAGTTCCATGGTCAGGCCTCCCGCCGGGCCGCCCCAAGGGAGGCCTTCGCCCCCTCGGGGGGCAGTGAATACACGAAGTGATGAACGTGGGGGCTCATTGATTCCCCGCCTTCTCTGCCGCTTTGAGCGCGCGCTTCAGATCGTCGATCAGGTCGTCCGGGTCTTCCAGGCCGATGGAGAGGCGGATCGTGCCGGGGCCGATGCCGGCGCCCGCCAGTGCCTCGTCGCTCATGCGGAAGTGCGTGGTGCTGGCGGGGTGGATCACCAGCGAGCGGCAGTCGCCCACGTTGGCCAGGTGGCTGAAGATCTTGAGCGTTTCGATGAAGGCCTTGCCCTGTTCGCGCGAGCCCTGGATGTCGAAGCTGAACACCGAGCCGGCACCCTTGGCACCGTGGCGCAGCAGTTTGTTCGCCAGCGCGTGGCTGGGGTGCGATTCGAGCAGCGGGTGACCGACGCGGCTCACCAGCGGGTGGCTGGCGAGGAAAGCCACCACCTTCTCGGTGTTGCCCATGTGGCGCTCCATGCGCAGCGGCAGCGTCTCCAGCCCCTGCAGGATCAGCCAGGCGCTGTGAGGGCTGAGGCAGGCGCCGAAGTCGCGCAGGCCTTCGCGTCGTGCGCGCAGCAGGAAGGCGCCGACGGTGCTCTCTTCGCTGAAGGTCATGCCGTGGAAGCCGTCGTAGGCTTCGGTCAGCTCGGGGTACTTGCCCGAGGCATCCCAGTCGAAGCTGCCAGCGTCCACCACCACACCGCCGATCACGGTGCCGTGGCCGCTGAGGAATTTGGTGGCCGAGTGGTAGACCAGATCGGCGCCGTGCTCGAAGGGCTTGATCAGGTAGGGCGTGGTCAGCGTGCTGTCCACCAGCAGCGGCACCTTCGCCTCGTGCGCGATCTGGCTCACCGTCGGGATGTCCAGCACGTCCAGGCCCGGGTTGCCCACGGTCTCGCCGAAGAACAGTTTCGTGTTGGGCCGCACGGCGGCCTTCCAGCCGTCGATGTCGCCGGGCTTCACGAACGTGGTCTCGATGCCGAAGCGCCGCAGCGTGTAATGCAGCAGGTTCTGGCTGCCGCCGTAGAGCGCGGTGCTGGCGACAATGTGCGAACCCGCGCCCATCAGCGTGGCAATGGAGAGGTGCAGCGCCGCCTGGCCGCTGGCCACCGAAATGGCGCCAATGCCCCCTTCCAGCGCCGCCATGCGCTGTTCAAACACCGCGTTGGTCGGGTTGCTGATGCGGCTGTAGACGTGGCCGGCGCGCTCCAGGTTGAACAGGGCGGCGGCGTGATCGCTGGATTCGAAGACGAAGGAGGTCGTCAGGTGGATGGGCACGGCGCGCGCGCCGGTGGCGGGGTCCGGCGCGGCACCGGCGTGCAGCGCCAGCGTGTCGAAGCCGGGGTCGGAATAACCGGGCATGTCGGGGTCTCCTCGAAAAAGGCGGGTGCATCGCAGGTCGGGGTGGCGCGCTGCCTGCGTTTCAGGGCGGATTGTGGGCTATATTCATACCCACGCCAGCCCAGCCGGCGACAGCACCTATCCCGAGGAGAAGCGCCATGAAGGTCAGTGACATCCTGCGTGTCAAAGGCAACACGCTCTACACCATCACACCCGAAGACCATCTGGCCGACGCTGCCAAGCTGATGTCCGAAAAAGACATCGGGTCGCTGGTGGTCATGGCCAACGGCCTGGTGGTGGGCATGCTGACCTTCCGCGAAGTGATTCAGGCGGTGGTCAAGAACGGCGGCAGCTTCGCGGCCACGACGGTCTACCGTGCCATGGACCCGGGCCCGCTGACCTGCACCATGGCCACCGAGATGGACGAGGTGCGCCGCATGATGCTGGACCGCCACGCGCGCTACATGCCCGTGATCGAGAACCGCATGCTCATGGGCGTGATCAGCTTCTACGACGTGGCCAAGGCCGTGGTCGATGCCCAGAACTTCGAGAACAAGATGCTCAAGGCCTACATCCGCGACTGGCCCGAGGAAGAGCCGGAAGGCAAGAACGAACCGAACCTGCCTTGAAGGTATTGGCGCCACGCCCCTGGAAAGCCCTGCATAGCAGGGCTTTTTGCTGCCTGCACAGGGTGGGGCACCCGTCCCAGGGTGTTGCCTTCGCGAATATCTAGAATCCCTGTTGCGGCGCTTGCCGGCGCCGTTATGACGAAACAGGGAGAACGATGATGAAAGCGACGAAGGACGCTGGGCTGCGCGTTGGGTTGATGGCTTCGGTCATGTTGTTGGGCGGTTGCCTGACTCTGGACCCGTACCAAGTGGCGCGCGAGCAGAAACAGAAGGAAAAATGGCTGGGCACCCCGGTCGACGTGCCTGTGCAGGCGCCCGCTTTCGACGAGAAGCAGGCTCGGAAACGGCTGGTGGCAGGCAACGCTCGCATCCAGGGCGGGCTGTATCACCGGATCGTTCGCCATGGCCGGGATGCGGGTGTCGAAGACGGGTTGCTGGGTGTTGGCTCGAACGAGCAGTCGGCCGCCAACATCCGGGTGTGGCTGATGCCGCTGACCGATCACGTGCAGCAGTGGCTGCAGTTGGATGAGAAGAACCGGCAGGACCGCAATGGGTTTTTCACCAACAACAATACCCGCATCGAAAACCATATTCCCCATCCGAAGGTGTTTCGGCAGGCGTGGATGGCGCGCACCGATGCCAGCGGGAACTTCGTGATATCGGGCGTGGGACCGGGGCGCTACGCGCTGGTGTCTGACGACGTTGCCATCTACACCATGCGTCGCAAGGATCACCACGTCGGAACGGACTACCAAGCATCCGGCTACATGCAGAATGGCCATACCGTCACGCCCGTGGGCGGCACGGTGGCCCATGTGGAATCCACTTACCAGCGGATGAGGACGGTCGTGCGCTTCCGCAAGGTGCTGGAGGTGGCTGACCGTCAGGTGATCGATCTCGGTCGCGAGCGCATGTGGGTGCGCTGAGAAGGGCGCTTGGCCGCTCTCAAGCCGCCACCGAGTGGATCACCTCGCGCACACGCGGGTAGATCTGCTGGTTCCACTTGCGGCCGCTGAACACACCGTAGTGGCCCACGCCGGTCTGGATGTGGTGCGTTTTCAGGTAGGGGCGCACGTTCTTGCACAGGTCCTGTGCGGCGACGGTCTGGCCGATGGCGCAGATGTCGTCGCGCTCGCCTTCCACCGTCATCAGCGCGGTGCGGCGGATGGCGCCCGGGTTCACGGTGCGGCCCCGGTACTGCAGCTTGCCCAGGGCGAGGTCGTAGGTCTGGAACACCTTTTCCACGGTTTCCAGGTAGAACTCGGCCGGCAGGTCGTTGACGGCCAGGTACTCGTCGTAGAAGGTCTGGATGGTGCGGGCTTCGTCGGAGCGGCCTTCGACCAGGTGCTCGTACATGTGCTGGAACGACTGCTGGTGGCGCTCCATGTTCATGCTCATGAAGGCCGTGAGCTGCACGAAGCCCGGGTAGACGCGCCGCATGAAGCCGGCGTGCGGCAACGGCACATGGCTGATGAGGTTCTTCTCGAACCACTCGATGGGTTTGCCTGTGGCCAGGCGGTTGACCTCGGTGGGGTTGACGCGGCAGTCCACCGGGCCGGCCATCAGCGTCAGGCTGCGCGGGGTGGCGGGGTGGTTGTCCTCGGCCATCACGGCGGTGGCGGCCAGCGCCGCCACACAGGGCTGGCAGACGGCGACCATGTGCACGCCTTCACCAACCGTCTCCAGGAACCGGATCATGTAGGTGATGTAGTCCTCCAGCCCGAAGGCGCCGTGGCGCAGGCCGACGTCGCGGGCGTTGTGCCAGTCGGTGATGTAGACGTCGTGGTCCTGCAGCAGGGTGCGTACGGTGTCGCGTAGCAGCGTGGCGAAGTGTCCCGACAGGGGCGCGGCCAGCAGCACCGGGGGCTGGGGGGGCAGGCCGTCGGCGTTCTTGCGGAAGCGCAGCAGGGTGCCGAAAGGCAGTTTGAGCACCGGCTCTTCGGTCACCGGCACCTCGCGTCCCCCGACGAGCACGTTGTCGATGCCGTAGGCCGGCCGGGCGTGTGTCAGCCGCAGGCGGGAAATCACCTCGCAGGCGGCGGACATCTGGCGCAGCAGGGTTTTTTCGGTGTCCCGGACCCAGAGCGTGGCGCTCAGGTTCTGGGCCAGCAGGCGCAGGGGCGACAGCAGGTCGTTCTGGAGCTGATAGGCCTGGTACAGCATGAGCATCTTCCTGTGGATGCCGGGGCTGGCAGCAATTTGTGGGCCAGCTCACGTCGGCCGCAGCCATTGCACCGCCCTGGTGCGTGGTGGCCCGGTCGGGCCGTTTGCAGATGGCACAAGGCTTGCTGAGCGTCTGGCCTCAGAGGAGCAACTTGTCATGGCCAAAGCGGTATTGACCATCAGCAGCAAGAACTACGGCGCCTGGGCCCTGCGTGGCTGGCTCATGGCGAAACTGGTCAAGCTCGATTTCACCGAGCACGTGATCCCGCCCGACGACCCGGACATGAAGGCCGAGATGCTGCTGTTGTCGTCGTCCATGCGGGTGCCGGCGATCGATCACGACGGCGTGCATGTCTGGGACACGCTGGCCATCGGCGAATACCTCAACGAGATCAAGCCCAAGGCCGGATTGCTGCCGGCCGATCGGGCGGCCCGCGCCCATTGCCGCGCAATCTGCGGCGAAATGCACTCGGGGTTTTCGGCGCTGCGGTCGTCGCTGCCGATGAACATCAAGGGGCGGTTTCCGGGGTTCAAGATCTGGTCGCGCGCCAAGACCGACATCGAGCGCATCCAGGCGATCTGGCTGGACTGCCTGGAAACCTACGGCGGCCCGTACCTGTTCGGTGCCAAACCCTGCATGGCCGACGCGATGTTCGCGCCGGTGGTCACGCGTTTCCTGACCTATGACGTGGACATGCCCGAAGCCTGCGCCGCCTACTGCGGCCACATCATGGCCTTGCCGGCCATGCGCGAATGGGTGGCCGCGGCCCAGGCCGAGCCGGACGAAATCGACGAACTCGACGCGGAGTTCTGATCCACCCCCGCCGCGCTGCGCGCGACCCCCTCAAGGGGGCGATGCCTGTGGCCCGGCGCAGCCGGTTCCACGGCATCTGTGCTGGCTGAAGACACGCTGTTCTGAACGCTGGCCGTGTTCTCCCGGAGCACTTTTTCTGGCGGGATCGATTACGCTTCTGGCCAGGGGGTGGGGGGTGGAATGTCGCAAACCGGGTCGACATCCACGCTCTTGAAGTCGGCCGGCGACACGATTTCCAGGTATTCCATGTCCGGCGAGTAGTCGAACAGGTAGTGGCGGATGCCGGGGCGCTGGTGCACCACGTCGCCGGCCTCGACCAGGGTGACCTTGTCCTCGTACATGAACTTGGCCCAGCCCTTGGTCATGATCACGATCTGGAAGTCGGCTTCGTGGCGGTGCCAGCCCGTGCCGCCATCGGGTGGCAGGTTGGCCTTCACCAGGTGTGCGATCACCTTGCCGTGCGTGGCCTCGGCGACCCCCAGGTCGCGATACAGGAAAAAATCGCGCAGACCGCCGCCCTTGAAGTCGGTGTCGGCGGGTTTGACGTGGGAGAAGAGGGTTCCGGTCCGGTCCAGCATGGTGCGTTCCTTTCGGTGTGAGGGGGTTGGAGGCGGCCTGTGCCTGGCCGCTTTGCGTGATGCACAAAGCATTCCACGGTGCATCGGGGTTCGCGCTGGTGCGGCGTGCACGGCAAGGGCCCGGCGCACGTTGCCTGGCGCTGTGGGGTGCACCGTTGCGGCGCTGGCCGGGGATCCGCCTGCCCGGCGGGAGGCGGTGCATGCACCAGCGCGGGCTGTGGGCCCGGGGATGGCGTCGGGGATAATCGCCGGATGAGCGGCAACACCTTTGGCACCCTGTTTTGCATCACCAACTTCGGTGAATCCCATGGCCCGGCCATCGGCTGCGTGATCGACGGCTGCCCGCCCGGCATGGCGCTGACCGAGGCCGACATCCAGCACGATCTGGACCGCCGCCGCCCTGGCACCAGCAAGTTCGTCACCCAGCGCAACGAGCCCGACGCGGTCGAAATCCTCAGCGGCGTGTACGAAGGCAAGACCACCGGCACGCCGATCGCCCTGCTGATCCGCAACACCGACCAACGCAGCAAGGACTACGGCAACATCCTGCAGACCTTCCGCCCAGGTCACGCCGACTACACCTACTGGCAGAAATACGGCGTCCGCGACCCGCGCGGCGGTGGACGCAGTTCGGCCCGCCTGACGGCGCCCACGGTGGCGGCCGGCGCCGTGGCCAAGAAGTGGCTCAAGGAGAAGTTCGGCACCACCTTCCACGCCTGCATGACGCAGATCGGTGAAGTGCCGATCGGCTTCGAGAGCTGGGACCATGTGCCGAACAACCCGTTTTTCGCCCCGGTGGCCGACGTGTCGGCGCTGGAGGACTACATGAACGCGCTGCGCAAGAGCGGCGATTCCTGCGGCGCGCGCCTGCGCGTGGTGGCGCAGAACATGCCGGTCGGCCTGGGCCAGCCGCTGTACGACAAGCTCGACGCGGACATCGCCCACGCCATGATGGGGCTGAACGCCGTCAAGGGCGTGGAGATCGGCGCCGGCTTTGCGTCGGTCGCCGACAAGGGCTCCACCCATGGCGATGCGCTCACGCCTGGCGGCTTTGTCGGCAACAAAGCCGGCGGCGTGCTGGGCGGGATCAGCACCGGGCAGGACCTGGACGTGTCGGTCGCCATCAAGCCCACCAGCTCCATCCTGATCCCGCGCGACTCCATCGATGTGGCCGGCCAACCGACCGAGGTCATCACCAAGGGCCGCCACGACCCCTGCGTGGGCATCCGCGCCGCACCCATCATGGAAGCGCTGCTGGCCCTGGTGGTGATGGACCACGCGTTGCGGCACCGCGCGCAGTGTGGCGACGTACACGTGGACACGCCCGATATTGCCGCGGCTGGACGTGCCTGAGCAGAGCAGCAACGATCCGCCGCAGGGCCGCCCCAAGGCGGATCAGCCCCCTCGGGGGGCAGCGACCCGTGAAGCGGGGGAGCGTGGGGGTCAGGGATTCAGCGCCGGGCCGCCCCAAGCGGAATCCGCACCCCCTCGGGGGGCAGCGACCCGCGCAGCGGTGGAGCGTGGGGGTCAGGGATTCAGCGCCGGGCCGCCCCAAGCGGAATCCGCACCCCCTCGGGGGGCAGCGACCCGCGCAGCGGTGGAGCGTGGGGGCCAACAGCTCCTGCCGTTTGCCGCCCTGTCCGCGAGCTACTTCGCGCACATCGGCTTCTTCAACCCCTACCTGCCGCTCTGGCTGAAAGACCTGGGCTTCGGGCTGCTCGCCATCAGCGTGCTGACCTCGGTGCAGTCGGCCACGCGGCTGTTTGCGCCCTACGCCTGGGGCACGCTGAGCGACCGCACGGGCGAGCGCGTCAAGCTGCTGCGCTACGGGGCCACGGCGGCGCTGGTGTTTTCGCTGGCGCTGTGGTTCCCGCTCGGGCCGGTGGCGCTGTTCGGGGTGCTGCTGCTGATGTTCACCCACACCAGCGCCATGATGCCCATGAGCGAGGCGGCGCTGGCGCACCTGGTCAGCCAGGGCGGGGCGTTCGATCCGAAGCGCTATGGCCGGGTGCGCCTCTGGGGTTCGCTGGGTTTTCTGGTCACCGTGATGGTGGCGGGCTGGTGGTTCGAGCGTTTCGGCCTGGGCCATTTCCCGGGCTGGACCCTGGCGACCCTGCTGGCGGTGGTGGCCAGCGTCTGGTGCCTGCCGGACCACCGCGAAGCGGCGCACCAGGAGACCGACCACCCCGCCATCTGGCCGCTGCTGCGCCAGCCGCCGGTGCGCTGGTTTTTCGCGGCGGTGTTCTTCCATGTGCTCTCGCACATCTTCATCTATGTCTTTTTCTCGCTCTACCTGGACAGCCTGGGCTACAGCAAGACGGTGATCGGTCTGCTGTGGGCGGTGTCGGTGGTGATCGAAATCGGCTGGTTCTTCACCCAGGGCCGCTGGCTGCCGCGCCTGAGCCTCACCGGCTGGCTGGTGCTGGCCGCGGGGCTGATGGCGCTGCGCATGGCGCTGACGGCCGGCCTGCCCCAGGTCTGGCCGCTGCTGCTGGCGGCCCAGGCCCTGCACGCCATCACCTTCGCCGCCCACCACACGGTCTGCATCGCGCTCATCTCGCACCACTTTCCCGGCCGGCTGCGCGGGCGTGGGCAAGCGCTCTACACCGTGATCGGCTACGGCCTGCCGGGCGTGATCGGTGGCCTCGGCGGGGGTGTGCTGTCGCAGCGCCTGGGGCTGGCGAGCGTGTTCTGGCTGTCGTCGGCCTGTGCGCTGGTGGCGACGCTGTGCGCCTGGCGCCTGCGCCGCATCGAACACGCAGCCTAGATGTTGAGTTGCAATAGGTTGTTCCCGGAGAGCCGGGATGCTGGAGGCTTGTAGCCCAGTGCCGAGTGAGGCCTGCGGGCGTTGTAGTAGGCC